>JBFXEO010000236.1:0-4301 GCA_050180015.1 Bacteroidales bacterium
TCAAATTCATCAATGTTGACTTCCCAACATTGGTGTAGCCAACCAGCGCAACCCTAACCATGCTGCCACGGTTTTTCCGTTGGGTGGCCATTTGCCGGTCTATTTTGTTTAGCTCTTCTTTCAGCAGCGCTATGCGGTTACGGATAATTCGGCGGTCTGTTTCAATTTCTGTTTCACCGGGACCTCTCAGCCCAATACCTCCACGCTGGCGCTCCAGGTGTGTCCACATTCGGGTGAGGCGTGGCAGTAGAAACTGGTATTGTGCAAGCTCCACCTGTGTTTTAGCGTAGGCCGTTTTTGCCCGCTGGGCAAATACATCCAGTATTAGGTTGGTTCTGTCGAGCACCTTACAGTTGAGGTCTTTTTCTAGGTTCCGGAGTTGTGTTGGTGTAAGTTCATCGTCGAATATTGCCATATCTATAGCATACTCTTCGATATAGCTGGCAATTTCAATGGTCTTTCCTTTCCCGATGAATGTCCGGGGGTTGGGTTCTTCCATCCTCTGAACGAATCGTTTTACGGTACTTGCCCCGGCTGTTGCGGCCAAAAATTCAAGTTCATCCAGATATTCTGTTACTTCGTCCTCGCTTTGTGCTGGCACTTTAATGCCAATAAGTATGGCTTTTTCCTGTTTTTCCCCGATAACGAATGGTTCGCTCATAAATACAAGTGGTGTTGTTTGTCAAAACTTTTTCTCTTCAACCATCTGCTTATCTCTACTGTTAAAGTCCACCCTAACATTTTTTCAGATTACTGAACCTGATAACTTTTTATGTGACGTTAAGTTCTGATGGTAATAAAAGTGTTCAAAGTAAATATAAAATTCTCAATCTTGTTAAGAATTAAATGTCACAATAAAAAATCCGGGAGATTGCCCGGATTCTACAGCAGGAGGAATCAATCACTATTTACTATTCAGCTTAAAGTAAATTGGGATGGTAAACTTAACACGGGCCAACTTGCCGTTGTTGGTACCCGGAGTCCACCGGGGCGATGATTTTACGACCCTAATCGCCTCGCCGTTGAGGAGAGCATCTGCACCCTTTATTACTTTTACATTCGATACAGAACCGTTTTTTTCTACCACAAACTCAACGTAAACGCATCCCGAAACACCGTTTATTTGCGCTTCTTCCGGATATACTGTATTTTTAAGAACGTAGTCAATCCGGAATTCATCAATTCCGCCATTGCCAAATTTGGGCATTACCTCAACACTAATAAAAGGTTCATCCACTTCGGGTTCATTTACGGGGATAAACAGCGAGGGGGCTGTATCGCTGTAATCTGGTTCGTCAAAAATATTTTCGTTTCCTTTAGGCTCCATGTTGTTGTCGATAACAACTATCTTATCAACCGGGATAATTCTTTTAGGAGGTGCAGGTGGTACTAGCTTGGCTGGTTCTGTTAGCACGGGCGGTAGTTCAATTACGGATTTCTCAAAGTTGTTTTCTACACTTGTTACATCGATAGTTTTTGTGGTTTCCCATTCAAAGGCCATGAGTATAATCAGCAAAGTCAACGCTAAGCCAGTCTCGAAAAAAAAGGACCGTTTATTCTCAAGGTCTGCTTTTTGAGTTTTTTTAGGTGCCATGGCTTTAAGAGTTTTGAGGTTTATTCTATAACGTTCTGGAATAGCTAAAATGTATGGCAATTCTTACATATTGCCGGAAAATTTTTGCATTAAGCACGGAGTACTTCGTTAACCCAAATACAGCCAGTTAACAGAATAGAATTTTACGGTAGCATCAGCACTACAGTGCCCCGTTTTAACGGATTTCTTTTTGGGAGTAAATAGTTTCGAATATCTCAAGGTATTTGCCCGATGCAATTTCCCACCTAAAGGTTTCCTCTACCCTTCGAAAATTTAACTCTTTAACCAGACTAACGTCTGCCCGGCTCATCCGGTTAAAATCTTTCAGGCATTTACGCAGGTCTTTACTGTTAGCAAAGAATAACCCACGGTTATTCAGCGCAAAGCGGTTGTAGGGATTATCGTGGGCAACAACAAAGCATTTACATGCCATTGCCTCGAGCAGCGATGGATTTGTTCCACCCACACTATGCCCGTGGATATAGGCGATGGCGTGTTCCCTCAGCTCATTTAGCTCATCCTGGTTGTAAATCCCTCCCAAGAATTTAATACTTGAAATGCTATGGTATTTGGAGTAACATTTTTGCCCGAATTTATTGCAGAAATCCCCAACAACTACTAGCGGTAATCTCAGGTCATAGAAACATTCTAAAATTGAATCAGTATTATTTTCGGGGGTAAACCTTGAGATTACCAAATAGTATTCATTGGGTGCGCCGTATTTTTCTGATGGTGCTTTACCGGTTTGCTTTACCGCTGGAAAAGCCCCGTAAGGAATTACATTTGGCGCGATGTTGTACTTTTTTTTATAGTGATTCAGGAGTGCAGGGCTATCGCAAACAATAAATCCTGAGAATTTAACGGCAATCCATTCGCTGGTTTTTAAAAATAGCTTAGCAACCGAACTCCACTTTTTCCTGTGGAACTCAATGCCATCGGGGTTGGTTACAATTTTCTTCCGGAAAGTCCTGCGGAAAAATGGTAGCCATATTGCGTAAGAGTAACCGCATTCCAACGCCACATCGATGTTGTTTTTAGATGCCCATATTAATGACTTTAAGTCGTAAACTAGGGTCTGAAAATTTGGGGGCAACCAGGCTGATGTTTTAATTCCTACTGTGTAAACATTGGGCCAAATTGACTTTACGGGAGAAGTATTCCCGTTCGGAGACAGAACAAAGACGGAATGACCTTCTTCGGCGAAACAGGTGGAAATGACCTCGGCAAAACGTTCAAAGCCACCGTAATGGTTTGGGATTCCACGTGTTCCTAAAATGGCAATACGCATTATGCCTTATTTTCGAACTTGAGTACGGTAAAGAAAAAGGTTGATCCTTTACCCGGTTCGCTGGTTAAACCTATACTTCCACCATTTTTTTCCACAAAATCTTTGCATAGAATTAATCCTAAACCGGTTCCTCTTTCTTGCGATGTGCCAATGGTGGACGGATTGGAGTCTATCCTGAACAGTTTAGCCTGATCTTCAACCGAGACACCAATGCCATTATCGTGTATTAAAATTTTATATTTTTCGGAGTTATCAGTTACCTCAATGGTAATTTTTCCATTATTGGGTGTGAACTTTATGGCATTGCTTATAATGTTCCGGATTACGGTTGTTATCATGTTGGGATCGTAAAAGGCATAGCAGTTTATGGGGTTTACCCATGTAAGGTCAATCTGTTTTTGGTTGGCGTTACCTTTTAGCAGTTCAATATTTTCGTTAATCAGGTCGGCCAGATTTCCGGTCTTGGGTTTCCATACAGCTCTCCCAGTTTGTAGCATAGACCACTGCAACAGGTTTTCGAGAAGGTTAAAGGTGTTGTTCGAATACTTGTATATCTGTTCGATAAAAAGCTGCAGCTTGTCGGGTTCAAAGGTGTCGAACTCCTTGGCTAGTAGCTCTGATAGGTTGAGTACCGTGCTGAATGGATTCCGCAAATCGTGGGCAATGATAGCAAAAAATTTATCCTTGGTTTGGTTTAACGATTCCAGCCCCTTTCTCTGAATCTCTAACGCCTCCTTTTGCCTCTCAATTTCAATATTCTTGCTGGTTAACTCTTCTTCCAGTATATTGTAGTCGCGCAAACGCCACACCAACCCGTTGAGCAATGCCCGCGATAGCGATGGGATAGTATCAATAAACTTTAGAAATATTTTTTGATCTAACCTTAAAAGGTTTGAAGTCTCTAAAGCGGTTACGGAGGTTGACCGGGCAGAGGAATCTAACAGGGAATATTCTCCAAAATATTGTAGTGGGCCAAACGTAGCGAAGGTATGGTTACCGTCGTGAATTTTAACTTTTCCGGCAACAATAACGTAAAGCGCGTAGTCACGGTCGCCCTTGCTGAAAAGTATTTCGTCTTTTTCTATTTTTTGGGCAATAAGCTCTTTTGCGATTTTAAGTAGGATACCCCGGTCTAACTCCCGAAAAAGTTCTATCGATTTAAGAATCTCTATCCTTTGCTCCATACCGATGTCAGCTCTTTCCATCATACTGAAATGCTATTCCTTGAAATCGTTATAATTTACCCCAAATTTAGTAACAATCTATGTGAGATCATAATACCTACACCAAAAGGAAAGTAAATTCGCACAGCTTTCTGGTAGTTGCATGGTCTATCAGTATAACTCGAAACTATTAAAAAAGTTAGAGCTACCGCCTTAAAAATATACAATGTTAACGATCTTGGTGAATATTCATTGT
>JBFXEO010000237.1:0-4282 GCA_050180015.1 Bacteroidales bacterium
TTCCTGTTCAAACCGATTATCGTCAACCGTTATATCTGCATCTATTTGTCTTAAGCTCTCAGAAATTCGCTTTCTAACATCATTAATACGTTGATTTTCAAAAGGCTCAATCCTACTAAGGTAGTCAAGTATTAGATTAACACGGTGAAGCAGATCCTTCTCGAGTATTGCACCCTCCTGTTTTCTGAACTGGACTAAAGCCTCTAAAGCATTGGAGCATGCCTGTAAAACCGCACCAAACTCCTCGGGGATAATCTCTTCCCTCTGTGTCTTTATAACTTCTGGTAATAGCAGTATTGCTGGAACAATTTCCGCTGAATTAAAACCAATACCATACTTGCTGGTGATATCGCTCAGCTGCCGGTAATACGCCATGAATACGCTATCGTTTATGGGCATAACTTTCAATTCGTTATTTTCCTCAACGCTAACAGTCATATCAACCTTACCACGCTCGAGTTCCTTTGCGACTTTTAATCTTATCTCCATCTCCAGCTCACGATATGTAGAGGGTAAACGAAGGTTGAGGTCGAACTGTTTAGAATTTAATGAGCGAACCTCGACAATAATTTTTTTGCTGCCAAAAACCCTTTCGGCTTTTCCGTAGCCGGTCATTGATACTAACATGAATTTTCGTTTAATCAACAGCACAAAAGTAAGGTTAAAAGTTAAAAGTCAAAGGTTTGAGATTCAAAATTCAAAATTTAAAATTCCAAATTACGAATTTCAGATTCCAGATTACGAATTTCAGATTCCAGATTCATGCTTTCCGAACAACGAACAACGAACAACGAACAACGAACAACGCTTATCAGCCATCAACCATCAACTTTTTTTCCGAACAACGAATAACGAATAACTAACGTCCATCAACCATCAACTATTGGGCAGGCTTACCCAAAGACTTATAAAATTGGTGCAGAGCACCAACACATTTGTAGCATTCAGAGCAAGAAATGGTTTGAGGTGCAGCGCACCGAAATATTATACCCAACCATCAGGCAAACCGATAACACAGATTAATCTGATTTTTATGATTATTGTAATAGGAAAGATTGGATTTTAGGTGCAGCACAGCTCATATTTTATGACCGTTATTTTGGACAATCCTTGGTACGTATTTTTTCAAATTGTCTTGCCAAACTTTTTTAAAAGCGTTTCTTTTATTTTGGAGTGTAAATCAAGTAAGCATAGAATTAAGTAAAGGGGGGCAGCTATGCATTAAGATATGGGCTTTATTTCTAAAACAGAGATAGTTAATGGTTTAAAAATGTCTCGGTGCTCTGCACCTTTATGGGGCTTTATGGAATGATTTAATTCTACAAATGTTAAGGTGCGCTGCACCTAAATAGGTATCCTAAAGATAGATTGTAAGCCCTTAACACCACAAAAAAACAGATTTAAGATTCTTTTTTCCGAACAACGAACAACGAACAACTCTTATATAACTTCCAGTTATTTTCCTTTGGGGCTATATTACCTGATAATGAGGGACTATCAACCATCAACAATCAACTACATTTCCGAACAACGAACAACGAACAACGCTTATCAGCCATCAACCATCAACATTAGCGCACATCGGCTAACCATCGGTATCAAAAAGAAGGAGGTCAACTGACCTCCTTCGCCCCAAACACTCGATTTTCCCTGAAAATCGAAAGCTTCCAAGAACTAACCAACCAACTCTCCCTGAAAGCACCGGAAGCTAATGTATTAATACAAAAATAAAACCAAAATTGAATTTTTACTTGCCTAAACAGCTAAAAAGTGTTTTTTATTTTGAGATATCGGTTTACCGAATAGGTTTGTAGTTTCCCCAATTTTTTTTTATATTTCATCAAAGAATTCATAACATCATTGCCATTTATAAATGTAATATTTTAAATTTACGATGTAAAAAGGAAAAGTACCAATGAAACCTTTACGAATTGAAGCAGAAATTGATTCTCCCGAGATATACTTTAATCCTGAAACAAGAGTGTTTTCCATTTCAGGCATATCGCATCCTGAAAATGCCAAAGAGTTTTACCAACAGGTGCTCGACTGGCTGGATGAGTACTACGAGCATATGAAAACACAGAATCCATCAAAAATAGTAGTAGATTTAAACTTTCGTTACATAAATTCAACCTCATACAAGTATCTCCGGGATGTTCTAAGAAAAATATCATCGTTTCGGAGTGTAAATTTCGATGTAGAGGTTATTTGGAACTACTATGAGGAAGACGAAGAACTTCTGCACGAAGGGGTGGTTTTGTTTGAATTACCCGATATAAATCTACCCTATAAGTGCATTCCCTACAACTAATCGTAATACTGACGTAAGTTTTCGATACGCGCTCCAATGCTTTTCAAAAGCTTTAGCAGCACATCCATATCGTTGGCTTTTACTATCGAGGTAAGTCGTCCGCTATTTTCGTCAAACCTGAGAAGTTGCTTTAAATCGTCAGCATTATAACCGGTCATAGCAGCAAAGCTCTTGCAAATTTCGTCAATCGGCACTGCCCCTGAAATAATGTTGAAATTATATAGCATGGCAATTAAAAGAGCCACCGACTCAAGTGAAAGTACTATGGTATTAGGCCCGAGTTGCGATTTTACCAAATGTTCATTATCGACACGGGCATCGAATTCGGATTCGAGTGCCTCAAGCTGAAGCTCTTTAAGTACTTCAATTAGTTCAGGGTAAAATCGCTGCTTAATGTAAAGCACTTCGGCGTACTTGTCGTCGTGTTGTCCCCGTTCAATAGCTGCTAATTTTAACATAAGTACCCTTATCCATGAATCAATTTCAATAGGTAAATATTCATCGGGTGGCAAAGAGCGAATAGATGATTTAACCTTTTTTATAAATGGATTAAATAGCTGCTGAAAGTATTCCTCCATAAGCAGCTCTGAGTGGTTAATGATGTTTTCGGGGGCAAACAGAGCGTCCGTTTCCTTTTTTAGCTGTTTTATAACAGCAATAATTTGACCGATTACCCTTGCTCGTTCCATTAGAATAAAATTATTTTTGCATGGTGATATCAGGTGGAATTATCATTTGGTAAACATAGAAAAATACAAATTAATATCCAATAATGATTATCGACAATCTTTTAAATAAAGAGACTTTAAACAAGGATGAGCTGGTTTACCTTTTAGGTTGCAACAGCGATGAAATGCCCAAGCTTTTTTCTAAAGCTGCCGAAGTAAAAGATAGGTATATTGGACGAAAGGTTTACTTCAGGGGTCTAATTGAAATGTCAAATATTTGCCGTAAAAATTGTTTGTACTGCGGTATTCGTTCAGGTAATACCAAAGTGCATAGGTACAATTTAACAGATGAAGAAGTTGTTAAAGCAGCGAGTTTTGCATGGGAAAACCGTTACGGAAGCATTGCTATTCAAACCGGTGAGGTAAACACCAAAGAATTTACTGGCAGAATAGAACAACTTTTGGAAAAAATTAATAAGGCTACAAACTACGAATTAGGAATCACGCTATCGCTTGGTGAGCAAACCGAGGAAACATACAGGCGTTGGTTCAATAAGGGTGCAATACGTTACCTACTCAGAATTGAAGCTTCCAACAGGGATCTTTATACCAAACTACACCCCAACGATGGGCATCACGATTTTGATGAACGGCTCCAGTGCCTAAAAGCATTGAAAAGAATTGGTTATCAGGTTGGTACAGGAGTAATGATTGGGCTACCATTTCAAACCCTTGAGCACCTTGCCGACGACCTGCTCTGGATGCAAGAAATGGATGTTGACATGGTTGGCATGGGACCATACGTGGAACACCCCGATACCCCGCTCTACCAGTACCGCGATAGCCTTCTCCCCATAACCGAGCGATTTAACCTTGCTCTCAAGATGACAGCTTTGCTACGGATACTCATGAAAGATATCAACATTGTTGCACCCACAGCTCTACAAGCTATCGACCCGCTTGGCAGAGAAAAAGCCATTAAGGTGGGGGCAAACGTTATAATGCCAAACATTACCCCCGGGGCATACCGCAACGACTATAAGCTATACGAGAATAAGCCCTGCACTGACGATTCCGCCGACGAATGCATGAGTTGCATCGAGGCAAGAATACGACTCACTGGCGATGAAATTGGCTACGGCGAACATGGAAACTCAAAGCATTACTATCGCAGAATAAGAAATGACAACCAATAACCAGTTAAACCGACCGTGAATTTCCCCTGAAAAATCATAATTGAGTATGCTCCGAAAAGCACGAAGGCACGACAGCACGAAGGCACGAAAGCACGAAAGAACGAAAG
>JBFXEO010000238.1:0-4260 GCA_050180015.1 Bacteroidales bacterium
TGTGCCCAAACACCCAAAGCGATAGAATGGCACCTGCCAACGCAAGAGGCACTGTGAACATGATTATTAACGGGTCTCGAAAACTCTCAAACTGTGCGGCAAGTATAAGGTAAACAAGTACCAGTGCCAGAAAAAAGGCAAAGAATAAGCTGTTGGAGCTCTCCTCGAATTGCTGTGATGTCCCTGTAAGTGTTGTTGAGAAAGTATCATCAAGAGTAGTTTTTGCAATCTTGCGCATTGCCTCAATCCCCTGGCCAAGTGTGTAGCCCGGAGCTGGAGATGCGTTAAATGTGGCAGAAACGTAACGGTTGTAACGGTAGCGCTGTGGCGGAATACTTTGCTCGGAAGTTTTTACCAGGCTGCCAAGATCGACGAGGTTTCCATCGCTTGCTCTAAGGTAAATACCCTTTAAATCGGAAGGATCGTCGCGGTAATTCCTGTCGGCTTGCCCAATAACGTAATACTGTTTTCCGTTCCTGATGAAGAACCCGTATCGCTGGCCGCTGAAGTACAGCTGCAGGGCATCGGCAATGTCACGTACTGATATGCCCGAAGCCTGGGCTTTATCGCGGTCAACTTCTACAACCAGCTCCGGTTTGTTGAATTTAAGGTTGACATCAACCACCTGAAAACGTTCATCGTTTTGGGCTTTTGCCAAAAATTCGGGGACTGCTTCCTTTAACTTTTCGAAATTTTGTGCCTGCACTACGAACTGTACCGGAAGGCCGCTTCCACGCCCTGTGCTAATAGTTTGGTCTTGAACCACATAAGCTCTAGCGAATGTTTGTTTCTGTAAAAACTTGCTTATTTCGTTGGCCAGCTCACCCTGCGATTTTTTTCGCTTGCTGGGCTGTTCCAAAAGCATTCTAATCCAGCCGCTATTGGTATTTCCGCCCGGTGCCGTAAGTTGGATCATTGCCTTTTTTTCCGGTAGTGAATCAACAAACGATGTTAGCTTGTACATGTAGGCATCCATGGACTCAAATGCCGTTCCCTCCGGTGCAGTGGCCATTACGGTTAACCGGCTTTTGTCCTCCATTGGAGCAAGCTCAGAGGGGATTAACCTGCCAATAAGGACAATAATTAGTAGCGATATGGCCATTACGGAGAATGCCATCCAGCGCCTGTTCATAAAAGTAATCAGTGAGCGACCGTAGTAATCCGATAGCCATTGTATTCCGTTGCCAATTGCGCCCAGTATTTTGCCTTCGGCATGGCTTTTTCGCAGTATGCGGGTGCTCATCATGGGGGTGAGTGTAAGCGATACAAATGCCGAAATGAGGACTGCTCCGGCAACAACAACCCCAAACTCTCTGAATAACCGGCCAGTTAGTCCGCTTAAAAATACAATGGGCATAAATACTGCAACCAGCGTGATGGTGGTAGATATAATTGCAAAGTAAATTTCCTTACTTCCGGCATGGCCAGCCTTGTAGTTATCCATCCCTTTCTCTATTTTGGCATAAATATTTTCCATAACTACAATGGCATCGTCAACCACAATACCTGTTGCCAGTACAATCCCGAGTAGTGAGAGTATGTTTATGGAAAAGTTTGCGATGTACATTATAAAGAACGACCCTATTAGTGAAATGGGAATGGCAATAATAGGTATTAGCGTTGTCCGCCAGTTGCGGAGGAATAGGAATATAACAATTACCACCAGCCCGAACGATAGGAGGATGGTTTCCTCAACCTCTGAAATAGCTTTTCGTATAGTTGTGGTTGCATCGTAGGCGTAATCCAGCCTGATGTCGCTGGGTAGTTCGCGTTTCAGCTGCTCTACACGTTTGTAGGTTTCATCGGCAATGTTAATGTAGTTAGCGCCTGGTTGCGGGTTAATGGCAACGCCAACCATAGGTATAACGCCATTTCCACGCAGAATACTCCTTTCGTTTTCGGGGGCATAATCGGCCCGGCCAACGTCGCGTAGTTTAATTGGTGTACCCTTTACGTATTTGATGATTAGATTGTTGAACTGGTCTGGGGTTTCCAGACGCCCGAGTGTACGGATGGACAGCTCGGTATGGTAACCCTCTATTCTGCCGGTTGGAAGCTCTACATTCTCACGGTTTAACGCATTCCTGATATCGGTTGGAGTTACATTAAACGATGCCAGTTTCTTGGGATCGAGGTATAAACGCATGGCGTAACGTTTTTCGCCCCAAATATTTACCTGGCTAACACCGGGTATTGTTTGAACTCGTTCCTTTATAACGTTGTTGGCAATATCGCTGAGTTCAAGCAGGCTGCGTTTTTCACTTTGAACGGTTATTGTTAAAATGGTTTCAGCGTTTGCATCGGCCTTGGTAATAATTGGCGGATCAGAATCGGGTGGAATATATCGTACTGCCCGCGAAACCCGGTCGCGAACATCGTTAGCGGCACTTTCCATATCAATTCCGAGTTCAAATTCAATGGTAATATAGCTTCGCCCATCGGAACTCGACGATGTTATGGATTTAATCCCTGCAATACCATTTATTGATGCCTCGAGCGGTTCGGTGATTTGGGCTTCAATTACAGCGGAATTTGCACCTGTATATGAGGTTGATACGGTAACAATGGGGGGATCAACACTGGGATACTCCCTAACCCCGAGGTAGGTAAAGCCAATTATCCCAAAAAGTACAACTACAATTGATAGTACCGAGGCCAGTACAGGCCTGTTTATACTAACCGATGATATATTCACAGTAATTCCTTATTTACATTGATGTTAGAGTTAATTGTCGGCGATACTGATGTTCAGTGGCATACCGTTGCGAATTGATGTTAACCCGGTGGTAATTAGCGTGTCACCGGCTGAAACCCCGTCTAATATTTCAACCGTGGTTCCGGTACGCTCCCCAACTGTTACAGCTCTTTTTAACGCATTCCCATTTTGGGCGATATATACCGTTTCGGTTTCCATTTCGGGGACTATTGCCTGTGGGGGAATTAAAATAGCATTGGGAAGGTTCTTGAATACAATGGTTATTTTGCTGAACGATCCCGGGATAATTTTCCTGTCTGGGTTTGGATACCGTGCACGTACCTTTAGGGAACGGGTGGTAGGGTCAATAGCCGATTCCGAAGCATAAATAAATGCCGCGTAGGTTTTAGGGGAATCGCCAATGGTAAATACAACCTCTACTCCATTTTTTATGTAGCTGGAGTACCTTTCGGGAACCGAAAATTCGATTTTAAGGGGATCGTCCTGTACAAGAGTTGCAAGTATAGTGCTGGTTGATATGTATGCTCCCAGGCTAACATTACGAAGGCCAATTTTCCCATCGAACGGGGCACGCACCTCGGCTTTGGCTATTTGTGCCTGTGCCTGCGCAATTTCGGCCCTTATTCCATCCAAATTATTTTGTGCCGCCTCGTAATCCTGAATACTAATGGCGTTAATTTCTATTAATCGTTTTTTGCGGGCTTCATCATCGGCGGCCAGTTTCTCGTCTAGTTGCTTTTTCTGAAGAAGGGCACGTAGATCGCTGTCGTTAATTCTGGCAAGCAGATCGCCCTTTTTTACAGAGCTACCCTCGGTAAGGTTTAACTCTATTAGTTTCCCCGACGATTCTGCTTTTAGCTCCACCTGCTCGCTTGGCAAAATACTTCCCGGAACTTGTAATGAACGTTGAATGGGCGATGGTTTTACGATGATTGCATCAACATATATTCCGGGTTTTCCTTTACCCCCTTGATTTTTACCATTACTATTGGAATTGCAGGATAACAGGAAAACTATAGAACTCGACAGTAAGCATACAAGTAACGGTTTCCGGATAGACATATATTCTTGCGTTTAGTTAATGGGCAAATTTCTACAATTATCAGATATGATATTCTGCAAAAGGATTAATAGTCCATATAAATTTTACGTATTGCCCCAGCAACGGTTAAATACAGCAATAATGTTATATGATTGAATGATACAGCTTCAGTGTTCATTGATTTGTTTGGATAGGCATTAATTAACCCTTTAAACGTAACGAATGCACAAATACTCTTGCAGGAATCTTTAATAAACGGTAATTTACAGCCGTTTTTGTAATCTTCTCAACGGATAAGCCTCAATGATATGGTCGCTTTTTACTTAACTTTACCGTTGGTACTGCTTGCATTTTACAGGTTAGCAGTTGTTTTACACTACTATGTTAGCCCACCCTACTTTATGAACCGGCCTGTTTTGCGGGACAGCTTAGTGTCGGTTTTAGTTCCGGTGTGGAATGCCGGTATAGAAGACGCTAAACAACTTTTTACCGATATTTAAGT
>JBFXEO010000239.1:0-4248 GCA_050180015.1 Bacteroidales bacterium
ACGCTGCAACAGCCGCCGGAGATACCACCAACGTATTGGGGCCCAGTTCAACCATGCTATTTACGGCTGTTATGGGGGAATCGGATCGGGCATCAAATTCGGTCTCCAGTACCTCTAACCTCAAATCACGTAAAGCGTCAATTAATTTTGGGTAAAACTGCTGCTTGATGTAAAGAACCTCAGCATATTCCCCGGTGTATTCATTTACCCCGAGAGTGTTAAGTTTTGCATTAAGCAACCTCATCCAGGCATCTATTTCGATTGCCAAATACTCATCGGTCGGTAAACCTTTAATGGCATGGCGAACTTTTTCCAGGTAGGGGTTAAACTTTTGCTGAAAAAATTCTTCTATCTTTAAGCTAGAGTTAGGCACAATATTTTCTGCCATAAAAAGAGCATTTGCCTCCTCTTTAAGCTGCTTTATGCAAAGAATAATTTGGCGAACTACCTTTGTACGATCCATAATTGATTTAAATAACATCTTTATCCACGCCAACTAATTAAAAACAAGTTAATAATTAGGGCATTAACCCATGTTGGCTTAAATTACATATCATAAAAATAGAGCTGCAACTTTAAAACAAATCTATTAATATTGTACAAAATATGCGCTTAAAATTATCAGTAAATATAGAACTTTGGGCCATACTAATTGTTTTGATCACTGAAAATAATATTTACATGAACCCTATAAGCCGACTCCTACAGAAGGACTACTTTAGCAAGGCCGAACTCGTTGACCTGCTTGGCACGGCAGGTGAAGGGAAAACAGCACTATTCGAAAAGGCCGCACAGGTTAAGGAAAATTACGTTGGACGAAAGGTTTACTTCCGGGGGTTAATAGAAATGTCGAATGTTTGCAGCAAGAATTGCCTTTACTGCGGGATAAGAGCCGGTAACCCTCACGTACACCGCTATACACTTAGCGATAGCGAAGTAGTTGAAGCCGCCGTATTTGCCTGGGAAAACAACTATGGAAGTATTGCCATACAAACAGGGGAAATCAGCACTAAAGAATTTACAACCCGGATTGAAAATCTTTTAGACAAAATCAATGCCGCTACAAACTCTGAGCTGGGAATAACCCTATCGATGGGAGAACAGTCGGAAGAGACATACCGCAGATGGTTTCAGAAAGGCGGGATTCGCTACCTGTTGAGGATTGAAAGTTCGAACCGTGAACTGTACTACAAGTTGCACCCCAATGATGATCATCACTCCTTCGACCAGCGTATTAACTGCATTAACTCGCTGCGTAAAGTTGGTTATCAGGTGGGGACCGGTGTTATGATTGGGCTACCCTTTCAAACGCTGGAGCACCTTGCCGAGGATCTTCTGTGGATTCAAAGGTCGGATGTGGACATGGTGGGAATGGGCCCTTATATTGAGCATCCCGACACTCCGCTGTACGAATTCAGAGACCACCTGCTACCCGTAAAGGAACGCTTTGACCTGTCGCTGAAAATGACAGCCCTTCTTAGAATTATTACGAAGGATATTAACATTGCCGCACCAACAGCCCTACAGGCCATAGATCCGCTTGGCCGGGAAAAAGCAATTAAAGTTGGCGCAAATGTTGTAATGCCGAATATCACTCCCGGGGCCTACCGCAATGATTATAAACTATACGAAAATAAACCGTGTACCGATGATGCTGCCGATGACTGCAAGAATTGCCTGGAAGCGCGCATTCAAATTACGGGTGATGAAATTGGCTACGGCGAACAAGGAAATTCGAAACATTTTTACCGGCGCAAATAAATTTATAACTTTATGAAGTTAAACTAATTAGCTGATATATGGAAAAAGTAGAAAATTCTCCGAAGTATAACTTATCACGGGTTGTTGTCGGAATTATCTTAATAATAGGGGCAACCCTAATACTGTTCGATAATTTTGGTTTTTACGATGTTTCGTGGAACCATTACTTTTTCACATGGCAAACCTTACTCATTATTATTGGGTTAATATTTGCGGCAAAGCACGAGTCTAAAAATATCGGCCTTATACTTATTGCCATTGGTACGTTCTTCCTTATATCAAAATACTACCACTTTCCGGTTACACTTCAGAAACTTTTTTGGCCGGCCATTCTGGCATTTATAGGTCTGTCCCTAATTTTCAGGAATAGAGGGAGACATTTTAAACCAACCGAAAATTCTGGAAGTAAGAATGAGTACATTGACGATGTGTCTATTTTTGGAGGCTCGGAGCAACGATTCAACTCACAAAATTTTCAGGGAGGGAGTATTACCAGCATTTTCGGAGGATCTACATTCGACTTATCCAGCGCACAGCTTGCCCCCGGTGTAAATACGCTGGAAGTGTTCTGTATGTTTGGCGGCTCAAAGCTAATAATACCACCCGGCTGGAAAATTAAAATTGACGCTGTTTCTATTTTTGGTGGAATTTCCGATAAAAGGAATCTGCACCTGCAGAATTCCCCAGAGTCATCGCCCGAACTTGTAGTTAAAGGCTTGGTGCTTTTGGGGGGTATGGATATCAAAAGTTTTTAAATTTACCATGCAATAAAAAGAGGCCGTAAAGTACGGCCCTTTTTATTGGCTGAAAATTACCACTCAAACATGGTAAATATTCAGTAACCTATTGGGTTATCGCTATCAAAATTTTATTTTACCTTTGCGCTTTTTAACGGTACAGTATCCAAAATGATTTTCTCCCTTAAAAAGTACAAATGCCCGGTAAGCCTAAAAGAGTGGCAGAAAACATCCTTGAAAACTTTTGCAAAAGTTATAGTTACCTCGGCTTTACTCTACTGGGTTTTCAGCAAGATTGAAACCAGGCAGGTAGCTGATCTTTACCGGAAAGCAAATCTTTGGCTACTGCTACCAGCGTTAGCGCTATTCTTGGCCTCACAAATTATTGCATCGCTAAGGCTTTACAACTTTTTCGAGGTAATCGATCTTGGTATTGGTAAAAAGAACAATTTCAGGCTATACTTACTGGGCATGTTCTATAACCTATTTCTACCCGGTGGCGTTGGCGGCGATGGCTACAAAATATTTTATCTTAGTAAGAATTGTAAAATTAAACACAGGCGAATTTTCTGGGCACTTTTCAACGATAGGCTATCGGGACTAATTGCCGTGGCAATTCTTTCAGTTGCACTATTCGTAACCGTGCCGGTTGAGCTAAACTATAAATACTATACCCTGGCATTTATTGTAGTTATTCCTACTGGATATATCGCTTTTAACAGGTTATTCTTCAGGGAATTTTTTAAAATACGGCATAAGGTACTTTACAAATCGCTCTCTATCCAGCTGCTGCAAACAGCAAGTGCGGCATTCATTCTTTTTGCCATTGGAATTAATCGGAACATTCAAGGATACCTGATGCTTTTTCTTATTTCATCCATAGTTTCAATTATTCCATTTACAGTTGGAGGAATTGGTGCTCGTGAAATGGCCTTTGTTATAGGGGCAAAGCTTATTGGCTCCAGGCCGGAAGTTTGTGTTGCATTAAGTCTAGCGTTTTACCTGATCTCGGCAATAGTATCGCTAAGCGGCATTCTTTACATGATTAAACCAATAGATTTAAAAAAAATCGTTCCGCTTGATATAACCCCAGGCGATTTGGTGAAAAGTGAGTGAAGAACTTTCCTGCCAAACAATAACGTACTCTTATAAATACATCCGTATTTTTAAAATCATGAACAGCGGATAAATCTTTACCATACAAGTATATTTAGGCGTGATATTTGCAGGGAAACATTCCTTTTTTTAAGCGCTGTTGCTACCAATAGTCCCTATTTAATGGTTTCATTTACATTACGTAGAAACTTTCAAAATGCGATAAACAATCAATACTTTTTTACGTTAAACTCATTTTTAATAGATTTTACAGCTATTTTTACCCCGATTAATCTAATTCTATAAAAATTAGAGTGAGTGATCATTCAGTTACTAACGAATTGGTGTAGAATAGCAGCAGGTAAAAAAGATAACGCATGCTAATTATTGAGTAACTTAATATTTTTTCGGATGAAACAACAGCTTGTAATTGTTTTTGGTTTGGTTTTATTCATTTTATCATCCACCAACACCCCGCTACATGCACAGTATTTCGGAAAGAATAAACCAATATATAAAAACTTTAAGTATAACGTTTATCAAACGCCTAATTTCGAGATATATAATTACCTGAAGAATGATAGCTTGCTGAATAAACTTTCCTTCTCGGCCGAAAAATGGTACGATCGTCATTACCAGGTATTCCGCGATTCAA
>JBFXEO010000240.1:0-4222 GCA_050180015.1 Bacteroidales bacterium
TCGCTACGGCTTCGGAAAGGTCCATTTACAGCCCGATACTCAACAATGTTTTTAGCAAGTTGAGGTCCAAGACCTGAAATATATGTGAGCAAATGTTTACTGGCCGTATTCAGGTGAACGCCTACGTGGTTTACACAGCTTTCCACAACCTGGTCAAGGCTGCCTTTAAGCTTGGTTTGGTCAACATCGTGCTGGTATTGTCCAACACCAATCGATTTTGGGTCGATTTTAACAAGCTCTGCCAGCGGATCCATCAACCTACGCCCAATGGAAACTGCACCACGCACAGTAACATCGTATTCTGGAAATTCCTCACGAGCAATCGTTGAAGCCGAATATACCGATGCACCATCCTCGCTTACTACAAACACCTTAACATCACGGTTGAAACGGATTCGCTTAATCAAGGTTTCGGTTTCCCGACTGGCTGTGCCATTCCCAATGGCTATGGCTTCAATTTTATAGGTATCAACCAAAGCCGATATTTTACTCATGGCCTTGTTGAGTTCACTTTGTGGGGGATGCGGGAATATGGTTTCGTTATGGAGCAGATTTCCCTGTTCATCAAGACACACCACCTTGCAGCCCGTGCGGTATCCCGGATCAATTGCCAAAACCCTTTGCTGTCCAAGCGGAGGCGATAGCAGGAGTTGTCTTAAATTTTCTGCAAATACCCGAATGGCATCTTCATCGGCTTTCTCTTTCAGTTTGGCCGTAAATTCATTTTCAATGGAGGGTTCAATAAGCCTTTTGTAGCTATCGGTTATGGCCAACTTTAGCTGTTCGGCCGCTTCGCCATTTGAGCGAATAATCAATTGCTCGAGATCTGCAATTGCCTGTTCCGAAGGTGGGGTTATGCTTACCCTGAGAAAACCTTCTTCCTGTCCACGTCGCATGGCTAAAAACCGGTGCGAGGCACATTTTTTTACCTCCTCCTCCCACTCAAAATAATCGGAATACTTAATACCCTCTTTTTCTTTGCCTTTAATGACTTTTGAACGGATTATTGCCCCTTTACGGAAATGCTTTCGGATTGTACTTCTGGCTTTTGCATCTTCACTTATCCATTCGGCTATGATATCGCGTGCTCCGGCAAGCGCTTCTTTAACATCTTTCACATTTTCAGCAACATACACTTCTGCTTTTGCGTGAACATTTCTCTCGTTCTGCTTGTATATAAGCAATGCAAGAGGTTCTAAGCCTTTTTCTTTGGCAATGGTTGCCTTTGTTCTGCGTTTGGGCTTGTAAGGTAGATAGATATCCTCCAGTTCGGTGGAATTATAGCAGCTGATTATTCGTTGCCGGAGTTCATCGGTCAGCTTGCCCTGCTCCTCAATGGTGGATAGTATGGTCTCTTTCCGTTTATCTATTTCAATATGTTTAGCTGATAGGTCACGAATGGCGGTAATCTGCATCTCATCAAGGTTGCCGGTCATCTCCTTGCGGTAACGACTAATAAAAGGGATTGTTGCCCCATCATCTATAAGTTTTATGGTATTTGTAACACTTCGATAGTTCAGGTTTAGCTCAGCCGATATTAGCTCAGCGTGTTTAGCCTTGTTCATCAACTCCATATATACAATGTTTACCTGACAAAAAAACGAAATATTATGGTATCATGCAAATGGTAAGGGCTTCCAAAAGGGAAGCCCTTACCATAGATGGGGTAGCATTTCATATTTAGCCGTTTATCATGTAAGGATACCGGTAATCGGTTGGTGGTATAAGATTTTCTTTGATGGTTCTTGGGCTTGTCCATCGAATCAAATTAAAGGGGCCTCCAGCTTTATCGTTGGTGCCGCTGGCTCGAGACCCGCCAAAGGGTTGTTGGCCAACAACCGCTCCTGTGGGCTTGTCGTTAAAGTAAAAGTTACCGGCTGAGTATCTCAATATCCTGCATGCTTTATTTAAAGCATCCCTATCGGACGAGAATACCGATCCGGTAAGGGCGTATGGCGAGGTTTGATCGCATACCTTGAGTGTTTCCTCAAACTTTTCATCGGGGTAAACGTAAATGGTTAGTACCGGACCAAAAATCTCTTCCTCCATGGTAATAAAATGTGGATCGGAAGTAACAACGATTGTGGGCTCCACAAAGTAACCCTTGCTTTTATCGCCATTGCCTCCAACAATTACTTCTGCCACATCCGATTGCTTTGCCTTTTCAATATAGCTCATAATGTTATCGAACGAGGCCTCGTCAATTACTGCATTCACAAATGATTCGTAATCGGTTGGCTCGCCCATTTTAATTTCTTTCATTACGCCCTGAATTTTGGTTTTAAATTCAGGCCATAGCGACTGGGGAATGTAGGCACGCGAAGCGGCTGAACATTTTTGTCCCTGGTACTCGAATGCGCCCCTAACGGTTGCAATTACTACTTCGGTAAGGTTAGCGCTTGGATGGACGAATATGAAATCTTTTCCACCGGTTTCTCCTACAAGCTTGGGGTATGAGCGATATTTCCCCATGTTATTACTTACGGCTTTCCAAAACGTATTGAAGGTAGCGGTTGAACCCGTAAAATGTATTCCAGCCAGGTAGGGGTGATTGAACACTACATTGCCAATGGCAGAGCCCTTGCCCGGAATAAAGTTTATGACACCATCGGGGAATCCGGCTTCTTTGTAAATTTGCATCAGTATGTAATTCGATAAAAGGGCAGTGGATGCTGGCTTCCATACCACCGTGTTGCCCATTAGCACGGGCGACATGTTGAGATTCGACGCTATGGCAGTGAAATTGAAAGGGCTGACGGTGAAAATAAAACCCTCCAGCGGTCGGTATTCCAAACGGTTAATTGTCCCTATTTCCGAAATCGGTTGCTGATTGTAAATCTCAGAGATGTAGTAGGCGTTGAATCTCAAATAGTCAATGGTTTCACATACCGAATCAATCTCAGCCTGATAAATATTTTTGCCTTGCCCTAACATGGTAGCCGCATTAAGTGTTGCTCTATATTTTTTTGATATGAGCTCAGCCACCTTAAGCGTAATGCTTAACCGTTCCACCCACGAAACCTGTGCCCAGTACTCATGAACTTTGAGCGCCGATTCAATAGCCATTTGGGTTTCCTCTTCACCTGCTATGTGATAGTTGGCTAACACATGGTTGTGATTGTGTGGCATAACAATTTTCCCCAGTTTGCCTGTTCTCACTTCTTTTCCCCCAATTATCAGCGGTATTTCCATAACTTCGGATGAGAGCCTTTTTAGCTCTTTCTCTAATGTTACCCTTTCCGATGAACCTGGCAGGTAGTTTAGTACAGGTTCATTCTTAGGTAAATCATACTTAAAAATCGCATTGTTCATAGCTGTTTTTACTTTTTAATCGATATGCAAAATAATACATAACGATTGGTTTAGTGTATGACAATTATCAGTTTGCTCCCCTTCAATACTTGAGTCCGGTATAAAAAGCATGTTTTATTTTAGCAAAACAAGCTATGTTTTAACTTTATGAACTTTATAAACTTTATGAACTTTTTAGACTGAACTCATACTTAAAACTTTTTTCTGGCACTCATTACTGCTCTCATAACAAACATTTGGCACTCAATGTTTAAATTTGATGTGAAAAACAGAGGTTAATTTTTTTTGAGGTGCTATGAAATTACAATCAAATTTTATGATACCTATTTAGGTGCAACGCACCATAACATTTGTAGAACAAAATCGTACCATAAATTTCCACAAAGGTGCAGAGCACCGTGACATTTTTAAACCAGTAACTATCCCTGTCTTACGAAATTCATATTTATACTGGTTAACCTGTTAATCAGCTAATATCCGATTTGGTACAGAAAGATTCGTTTTGTGTATAGTGCCTGAAAATTCTAAAAAAAAACTGCATCAAATGCAACTATGAGTATCTTTTTGAGTTTTTTGATAGAATAAATAGCTGGGAATAATATTGCGGTGCGCTGCACCTCAAAACCATTCTTGCCCTTTACTGCTACAAAGGTGGAGGTGCTCTGCACCAATATTATATTCCGTTGGGCAATTCTGCCTAATAGTTGATGGTTGACCGTTCACGTTTCACGGTTGACGGTTGATATCTTTTGAATTTCAAATTACTAATTACGCTTTTTTACCTTCAGACTTCCAATACTTATACCTGATTATCAGGATATAATACAATGATGCTCGTAAATTAATAATCCTTACTTTAGCGGTCATGGGACAACTATTATTACCAATATTTCCAAGGGATACCCGCATG
>JBFXEO010000241.1:0-4195 GCA_050180015.1 Bacteroidales bacterium
GTATTTTTAGCTTTTCTCTCTCTAATCCAAGAATCTGCTCATGGTAAAGTTTTATCTCCTTTTCGTTTAGTATAACCATTTGGCTTGTTGATGCCTTTTGTGTTCTTGGAACTTCAAAGTATTCAATCTTTTGTAAACTATCCAATTTCTGAATTTCTTGGGTTATCGAGGAAATCATATTTTCACCCTGGGCAATTCTAATTCTATTGTTTTCTAAAATATAGTTGTTTTTATAGATATACTTTTTTAGCCCGTCTCTTGCCGCCCCAAAAATATTTTCGCTATAAACCTCTAGTTTTATAAAGAAAAAACTTGAAGACCTATTTACAGATGTGTCTTTGGGTTTGTATGTCCCGTCATAATCAACATAATCCACAATTCCATCTTTATTGACATCTATTCCGTAGTATGCCGCAATTGACCTTATTTTCCCGGCATCCTGTATAGACATTCCAAGGTAATTTGATGCAACTTCATAGTTTTTATCCTTGAACAGGTCATTTAACAGATTAATGGATGATATTATGTAATTGTTATTGAGCGCATTTGAAATGGCTGTCATTTCGGACGAGTAGTAACGTGGACTAGTAAAGAAAAAAACTATTCCAATAATAAATCCAACAATACCGAAGCCTATTATCCACAATGATTTTCTAACAAGCAACAGAAAAAGATATTTAACAAGATTTGCACACCAGCTAATTCCATTCTTTATTCCACGCCACATTTTACTGAAAAGTTCCAGCAAATCTATTTCGTCCGAAGCGCTGGTTTTTAAATTTTTATCGTTATCCATAAAGTTTATACGTTTATCATGACTATTTTAAAGACAACAAATATATTACTTTTGCATTAATTAAGTTTAAAAGTAATGGGTAAAATTCTTGTTACCGGTGGGGCTGGCTACATTGGCTCGCATACCGTGGTTGAGTTGATTAATTCCGGGTTTGAGGTACTTATTGTTGATAATTTTTCCAATTCTACTCCGGATTCTATTGATGGTATCGGACGGATTGTAGGCATTAGGCCAACATTGGTTGAAGCCGATTGCTCTGATTATCCCCAGATGTTGCAGCTATTTAAGAAGTACAAAGGTATTGATGGCATAATACACTTTGCTGCCTTAAAAGCAGTGGGGGAAAGTGTCAGCAACCCGTTGAATTACTATCGGAACAATATTTTATCCATTATCAACCTTTTGGATTTGCTTAAGGATTTCGGTGGCAACCATTTTGTCTTTTCCAGCTCGTGCACTGTTTACGGGCAGCCCGATGTATTGCCTGTTACGGAGCAATCTCCCCTTAAACCCGCCTTATCGCCTTACGGAAATACTAAAAAAGTTGGAGAAAATATAATTCGTGATACGGTTCATGCCTTCCCGCAAATTTCAGCAATTGCATTGAGATACTTTAACCCCATTGGGGCTCATCCATCGGCAGAAATTGGAGAGTTACCCCTGGGCAAGCCCGATAATTTAGCTCCGTTTATTACCCAAACTGCTGCTGGTATAAGGCCCAAGTTGCAAATTTTTGGCGATGATTACAATTCTCCGGATGGAACGGCTATTCGCGATTACTTTCATGTGGTTGATTTGGCCAAAGCGCATGTTTTGGCGATAGATAGGTTACTAAAGGGTAGCAATAAATCTGGCCTTGAGTTTTTTAACGTTGGAGCGGGCAGAGGGGTAACCGTACTGGAGATTGTGAAAGCATTTGAAAAGGTTTCGGGGGTGAGGTTGAACTATGAAATAGTTGGCCGTAGGCCGGGGGATATTGAAAAGGTCTGGGCCGACACTACCCTGGCCTCCTCTGAACTGGGTTGGAATGCTGAAAGTTCGTTGGAAGACGCATTGCTAACTGCCTGGCAGTGGGAAAAAAAAATACGTAACCTGTAGAATGTCAAATAAGTTGGCTGTTGTAAGGGAGGATATTTCCTCTCTTTTTTGTTTTGTAGCAGTAAAGTAAATGCCAATAAGCATGGGTTGTTATGGATTCCGTTAGCCCAAAACAGGGTATTTTTGGCGATGATTTTTGTAAGTTTTTAATATGAATAAGGTAAACATTAACTATCAGCAGGTAAGTTTTTTCCACAAATGGGTTAACAGGGGTTATGGAGTATATAACAGCATTAAAAGGATTGTGGCGATTGGGGTTTTACCCTTAAGCTATAACATTTTGGCAATGCCGGTATCAACTTTTGCCCAACCAGATTCAATACCTATCAGTAAAAATGTTGATATTGATGAGGTGGTAATCAATGCGGGCCGCAAGGCATCTACCTATTCAGAGCTTACCCGGGTAGTTCGGGTTATTTCGCATGAAGAGCTGGGGGCGCAGCAGGCCACATCGTTGCAGGAAATACTGGAACGGGTGGCATTAGTCGATATTAGGCAGCGAGGCGGGCAAGGGGTGCAGGCCGATATTAATTTTCGGGGTGGAACATTTGATCAAACCTTAGTTCTTTTAAATGGGATAAACATCAGCGATCCGCAAACAGGCCATCATAGCCTTAATATCCCTTTTAGCCTGGAGTCAATTCAACGAATTGAAATACTTCATGGCCCCGGTGCCCGGGAGTTCGGGCTGGGTGCATTTGCCGGGGCAATTAACATTATTACCGAACCCGATTCGTTCAACGAAGTTCATCTATCTACTTTTGCTGGCGAGCATGGCCTGTCAAAAAATAGCGCTAGCAGCTCCCTTGGAGCAGCGCAGTTCCGGAATTTTCTTGCTGCATCGTACGATATATCCGATGGTTATACGGCTAATACCGATTTTAAAAGTGGTAACCTATACCTTCATTCAACACTGAGCTCAAAGGCGGGCCTATTTTCGCTCTTTACCGGTTATCAAAGTAAAGGTTTTGGTGCCAATAGTTTTTATACTCCTAAATTTCCCAATCAGTATGAGGTAACTAGGGTTTATCTGGGTGGAATTCACTATGGACTAGACATCCGAAAGGCAAAAGTTGGATTCGATGGGTATTACCGTAGGCACTTTGATAGGTTTGAATTGTTCCGTGATAATCCGGCATCATGGTACGCCGGCCACAGCTATCATACAACCGATGTTTATGGCGTAAAGTCATCAGTACAAATAATTACCAGAGCTGGTAAGGCTGTGTTGGGTACGGAGTTTAGGCACGAGGGAATATTAAGCAATAAGCTGGGCGATTCCCTTTCAAAACCCATTAGGGTTAAGGGGGCCGATGATGTATTCTATACCCGTGGAGCCAGCCGAAACTTGTTCCGTACGTTTGCTTCTAGTACAGTTTATTTGGGAGATTTTATACTTGCAGGAGGTGTTCAGCTTTCCAACAGCAGCGCATTGGGGAATACCTGCACTTGGGGTGGCGATATCTCGTACCTTTTAAGTGCGAACTTACGCGTATTCTCATCAATCAATAAAACATATAGAATTCCAACTTTCAACGATTTATACTACGAGAGTGAAACTAACGTTGGGAATCCTGATTTAAAACCTGAACTTGCAACAACATACGAGGCGGGAACCAAGTACAACTACTGCAATTTTAGCGTACAGGCTGCCGGGTTTTACCGCGATGGTAAAAATTTGATTGACTGGGTTAAGGGCACCTCCGATGTAAAATGGCGCACCGTAAATTATACCGGCAGTAAAACGTATGGAGTTGATTTTTCAGCATACTTCTCACCAAATCAGCTGGCCCCATTCGTCAATGACATCGGCATAAATTACTCGTTTGTAAGTTCTCAGACGAATAGCAGGGATATGGACTCTTACTACGTGTTGGATTACCTTAAACACAATCTTATAATTACGGCTAGTAGCAGGCTTTGCAAAAATGTGATGTTTAAATGGAACCTTCGTTACCAGAATAGAGCGGGCGAGTACCAGGACTATAGCTCAGGAAAAGCTACCGGTTATCCGGCTATTTGGCTGGTTGATGCCAGGCTCAGCTATGGTGCCCCAAAGTTTTTGGTTTTTATTGATGGATCAAATCTGTTTAACACTTCTTATGTCGATATTGCCAATGTTAAGCAGCCGGGTAGGTGGCTGGGTGTAGGGTTGAATTTTAGATTTGATATTTAACTGATTATTCCTAGGCTAACCGATGTTTGATTTTTATCAATTTTGAAAAATCCTGTCGATTTAGTTTCTTTGTGCCGAATAGTAATAACCCCAAAACGTTTAAAAATTTAAAGAATTAGTGTTTT
>JBFXEO010000242.1:0-4166 GCA_050180015.1 Bacteroidales bacterium
TTAGCTGAAATGTTAAATGTTGGTGATAAATTAATTATAACTACCGGTATATTCTTACTGTTTAAATTAGTTACATTTCCGAAACTAGTTGAAACACCAATTGATTTTTTATAACTATTTTTAGCTAATGAACTACTGAACATTAGTTTATTTTTAGTTATATCATTATTCAATTCTTCAATAGTATTATAATATTTCATGAAATCACCTCCACTTATATGTAATACTATTATACAACATAATAAGAACTTTGTCAAGTACTTAAAATAACTGTTATAAAAACAAAATTAATTAGAGATTTATACAACGAGGAGTGTATTAAAATATGTCTTGTATGACTAATATACCTGAATATAAATTTAGTATAGAAATTGGTTCTACATTTATTAAAAAATTAAGATGGAAAGATAAATTTAAAGAACCTATTATATTAACTGGTTACACTTTTCAAAGTCAGTTTAGATATAGTGATGGTTCTTTGTTCTGTGATCTAAATATAGATGGTAACATTTTAGGTAATAATACTGATGGAACTATTATATTAACTATACCAAAAAGTAAAACCAGCATATTAAAAAAATACAATACTGGTAATTGGAGCTTAGAATATAAAATTGACGATGGAGAATTTAAAACTTTAATTAAAGGACCTTGGGATGTAATATCCGAGATAACAATATGAACAATATTATAGAAATTATTAATGAAGTAACTTATATTGAATCCGTAGAAGATGTCAATTATATTGAATTAATAGAAGACGTTAATTATATTGAAGAAAATTGGGCATCAAGTTTACAAACTACCAGTGAAAATGCTTTTGTTGATGGCGGTTCATGGGAATAATTATTAATTTAAATAAGTTAATTATATAATAAATTGTGAATAAGGAGTGAATATATTATAAATGGTAACTAAAATATTTGATAAACAATTAAAAAATAATTTAGAATTAACTGGTATACCAACTGCACCTACAGCATCACCAGGAACCAATACCACCCAGATAGCCACTACTGCCTATGCTGATGCTAAAGTTACGGATTCCATAACAGAAGATGTTACTACAGTTGCACCAAGCCAAAATGCTGTGTTTGATGCACTAGGGCTTAAAGCAGATTTAACTTACACAGAATATTTAATGATGGAGGGTGATCCAGCATGATCACAGTTACAGGAACAAAAACAATAACCAACACAGCGGCGTCAGTGTTCGCAGATTCAACGGTACTGGCGAATCGGGTGTTTTTATACGTGCGAAATTTAGATGATTCCGTAGCAATACTAATTAATGGTCGAATAGTAGAGCCGGGGGAAGAAATTAAAATTAAATTTAAAGCCGCCGAATCTGTAACCATAATGGGGCAGTCAAAAGGCAGAGCGGTACAGGCTTTGGTGCAGGAGGTAGCTTAATGATAACGACAACAGAAATTATTGGCGAGAAGCTGACAAAATTGACAATAGATTTTAGCGATGAAAATGTTGTTTTGGTTGGGGAAACTGAGGTTGTTGGGGATGAGGGAAAGACTCTTGCTTATGCTCATTTTTTCGAGCAGGATCTCCGGAGAAATAATGCGGAACTGTTTCCTCAGTCGGAAACTGAAATGGATGGTGAAATGATATGAATATTCCAAATGTAGAATGTGCCCTTGGCAAACACGTAATGGAGCAATGGGCGGCAGATATAGGTTTTGAATCTGCCCTGACAGAACGAGTGAAAACACTTGGCGAGAACGGGTTTACCTCTGTCGATGAAATGTCCGAATGGACTGCGAAAATGCAGATACTCAGCGGTGGAAGAAACTCTATAAAGTGGGTGTCTGACGGTGCAACAACGTCATTATACTGGCCATCAATCGTAGTAAAAAGACCAGCACATAAGGCTAGTTATTACTTAACTGGTGCAGGCGATGATGTACACCCTGCTTTTCGGGCTGACTCAGTTGTGTACGATAAATACTGGATGTCAAAATACCCCGGCCCTTACATTGTATCCAATAGCAAAACGATATTACTATCATTGCCCGGTTTTGATGGCATGAGCAACCTGTTGACACGCGCCCAGATCACGCCATCATACGATACCGCTCTTACGTACGGCAAGGCAGGCGGAAACGGTAGCCATTGCATCACAAATGCCGAATGGATGGAAGTTGCAATGTCGTGCCTAAGGGAGGGATTCCAACCGAAGGGTAATAATCTTTACGGTCGTGATTCAGCGGATCCTGACCGGCCGGAATACTACGGTGTTCCAGCCTACTGGTCGAGCAGTAAAATAGCCCGAGTTCTCAATGGTTCCGGGCCTCTCTCGTGGTTTCACGATGGAACAACATGGGGAATCTGGGGCATGAATGGAAATTTCTATTCTGTGATTGCAGGACTGCGTCAAAAGGCGGGAGAAATTCAAGTTATTGCAAATAACGATGCCGCCCTCGATGCAACTGACCAATCAGATGCAACTGGCGCTTGGAAAGCAATATTACAGGATGGCTCATTGGTTGCACCTGGAACCGATTTGACGCTGAAATACGATGCCACGGCTCCAATTAAAGTATGCACTGAAATTACAACCAGGACATCGACCGAAAGTAAATATAACGAGTTTGGCAATGTCGTGGCTGCCGATGGGATAACGATCCCGAATATTCTTAAGCTCCTCGGAATTGCACCAGCTGACACCGCGGCTGCACTCGGCAACGACTATATATATCTTCGAAATGACATCGAGGGTACGTATTTAGAAACGGTGGCCCGGCGTGGCGGCTATTGGAGCAACAGCACGCAGTTTGGCGTTTTCTTCTTACTTCTGAACTACTCCCGTTCCCTCACGATCTACTATGTCGGGGCCCGTTCCGCTTTCCTTTAGGGTTTGGGAATCTGGACTCTGGGTTTTGTGATTATCTGATGGGTTACGGTTCAGAAAATCTAATTATTAAGCAGAAGCTGGAAGATGCTATTGAGTATTCGTACTGCGTCTTCCGGCATTTCCCGAAAAGTGAACGGTTTACGCTTGTTGCCGACTTGAAACGCAGTCAAGTCAAAATGCTCGAGTTGGTCATACGAGCCAATAAAGGCAGAGATAAGTACCCGTTACTGCGCGAAATTGATACGGAATTAGAGTTATTCCGAACACTTGTGAGGTTGTCTTTCAGACTTGAATTTATTGCTCCGAAACAATACGAAATTTTGAGCATTAAATTCAATGAGTTTGGAAGATTGTTGGGCGGCTGGATAAAACAAAATCGCTCAAAATAGTCCAACAGGGGTAGGGTTGATCATGCGGTGGCCCGGCGTGGCGGCAATTGGAACAACAACACGCAGAATGGCGTTTTCATCTTGAATCTGAACAACAACCGTTCCAACACGAACAACAATATCGGGGCCCGTTCCGCTCTCCTCTATAGCCTGAAACGTTACGGTCAAGGCTGTAACGTCTGAGCAAGGAGAAAAGGAATCCTATTCCTTCTCCGGCACAGCGGAGAAAAGATAAGTATAAACTGCTGTCGCAAGTAGTGCTAAGACACAAACGCGGCAACAGTGTTTTAAGGGAGGTTTAGACACGCCGAAAACACATAATAACCTATGGGAAAAGATATTCCCCTTTGACAACCTGTATAGGGCGTACCTATTAGCCCGTAAAAGTAAACGTTATCACCGGGATGTTTTAGAGTTCAATGCAAAACTTGAAGAAAATCTCATTATTATTCAAAACGAGTTGATTTGGAAAACATGGACACCTGCTCCCAACCGGCAATTTTTAGTTTATGAGCCAAAAAAGCGATTGATCACAGCCCCTGCTTTCCAAGACAGGGTTGTCCACCATTCTCTTGTTACAGCGGTCGAGCCATTATTTGGAAGAAAATTTATACCGCATTCATTTGCCTGTAGAAAGGGCCTTGGAACACATTCCGCACATAACGCAGTTGTAAGGATCCTGCGAAAACAGGAAGCAAAATGGGGATCGGTTTGGGTACTTCAGACAGACATAAGTAAATATTTTGCATCTATCGATCATAATATTATGTTGTCGATACTGGCAAAAACGATCCGGGATAAGAACGTGCTATGGTTGTTCGACCAAATAATCAGAAACAGCGGTTTTGACGGTGTTGGCATACCTGTAGGGGCACTGACATCACAGCTTTGCGCGAACATATATCTTGACC
>JBFXEO010000243.1:0-4124 GCA_050180015.1 Bacteroidales bacterium
GGCTACATCAACGCTATCTGCATCCCGGACAAAGCTAACGTAATGCGGTGAGCCTGTATCGATAAAATAGCCGTCGTCAATAATTTCTATCTGGTTTACATCTTTCATTTTCAGCTCAACATAGCTGTTACTTACCATGCTGGCATGGTGAACGCCATCGATACCTGCAAAAGTTGTCTTTGCGCTGATAATCCCCAGCTTGTTGGCAAAGTGTGTGATGCAGCGTCCTCCGTTTCCGCACATGGTAGATTCGCCACCGTCGGCGTTAAAATAGCGCATCAGAAAATCTGCCCCGGTTGAGGAGTCCTCAAGGAGCATCAGTCCGTCGGCACCAATCCCAAAGTGCCTGTTGCACATTTTTTTGATTAGCTCTTCTGAAATGGGGAATGTGCGGGTCCTGTTATCGATAACAATAAAATCGTTTCCTGCACCCTGATATTTGGAAAAAGTTATCTTCATATTGATTGTCAAATATTGTGAGTTATGTGTTGTGCATTGGTTGGAACGGCTGGCTCAAATGCCCTTTACGCAAGTTCGATTGCCCGAATGAATTTACACCGCATAAGATACTCAATTGCTTTTAATTTTTTCCCCGAACGGATAAAATATTTGGTTGGTATTTTGCCGGGGTTCCTGTTGTTATAACAGCGGATTCCAGTTAGCATTGAGTTTAACTTTTCCGGTAAATTCAGTGCGGCTCACCTCCGGGGATTATTTACTGATTACTTCAATTTCAACCCTGCGGTTAAGCGATCTGCTTTCTTCCGTATCGTTGGGGGCAACCGGAACGGTATTTCCAAAACCACGTACCTGTAGGTTGCTAAATCCGTTTTCGATCAAATATTTTGCAACGGCCTTAGCCCTATCTTCACCAATCTGGGGGTTGCTGATGGACTCAAGGTCATCGGCATGTCCCTGAACTTCAATTCGGATGCTACCGTTATCGCGTAAAATTCTGAGTAGCCGGTTCAGCTCTGCAACTGTTTCGGGGCCTAAGTCAGACTTGTTGATCGCGAATTTAATGTTAAGCTCAATTTTAGAGCCAATGGTAATTTGCTTAAGAAGAATATCCTTGTTAACATTCATAAATGTTGTAACCTGGTTCAGGTTAAGATTCTCGGAGTAGTACCAGTAGTCATCGGTTAAAACCTCAAGCAGGTAGTTGTCGTCAGCTAAAAACGACAGGCTATAATCGCCCGTTTGAGGATTGGAGTATATTGAGGTTGTAATTGAGTTGTTCTTGGTATTTACAAGGTTAATTCTTGCCCTGAGCGGTTGAAGTGAAACGGCATCTTTAACCGTTCCCCGCAGGTTTGTTCTCCGGATTTGGAGGATTCCTTCAGCCAGGTTATCCTGAGTGGACGGGCTGAAATTTATTCTACGTATTTTTTCGTCGAACACAAAGTTCACTTCAAATTGCTTGTAGCCGTTGAACTGAACCCTGAAGTTGTTCTGGCGCAGGTCGAAATCTTCGTAAAATATATTGTTGATATTTACTATGTACTCATCGGTAACTGGGGCAAATATTGTAAACTCTCCATTCTTATCGGTAAGCGTTGAATACATATTGCCCCGGCTGTCGGTGGCGGTAATCCTGATGTTGGATACGTCCACTTTGCCCAACCCCGATAGGCGGCTTCTGTTCATTACAATTTTCCCGAATACCTTATTTTTTTCCACGAATGGGATGTAGTATGTGGAATTTTTATTCAGATTGATATTTAGCTCTACGTTTGATTTTGAGAAAGTGCCAGCCTCGTTGCCAATGGGGTTATAGCTTAGCTGGTAGTGCCCGGCGGGAATATCTTCGAATAGCACCTCGCCAAACTGGTTCGAAAGAAGTTCACCGGAGGTAAAATCCGGGAACTTGTTGGCATCAGCATCAATCCTCTGGATGTTTATAAGAACATTCTTTATTCCGGGTTCATTATCGTTCATAACTTTGTTCCCGTTGTAATCCTTGAAGAAAACCAACTTCAGGTCGTAGAATTTTAAGTTGGGCTGTTGAATGCCAAATTCTTTCCGGAGGCTGGCCTCAAAGTACATGTTTTGGAATCGTTCTACAGTTTCGGTTGTGGTGGTTCTGGATTGAACGGTGTAAACATTCAGCAACCGCACTTGCCAACTCCTGGGTAAATACCAGAAAAGCTGAGAGGTTAAGTTGGTATAGGTCGATTTTGAAACCAGATCGTTGGTGTATGAAACATTTACCATTAGCTTTATAATATCCTTGTAGATAAATGAATCGAAGTATGGCATTACACGTAGGAGCCGTGTTTCGCGGGAGCTGTAGTACCAGCTGAACTGCTCGTAAATAGACCGGGGGCCGTTGGTGTACATGGCCTGTACGCCCCATCGGGGTTGGCGTAGGTTTATGGAAAAAAATTGGTAGTCGAAGTTATTTTTTGTATTGGGTACGGAGAATGTTGGGTCTATAAAATAAATTGGTTTGTGTTGAACCTTAACGGATCCGGTAAACATTTGAGCCGTGAATGAGCTCCCCGGTTTTTGCCCTCTAAGGCGTATCCCGATGTTGAGGTTATACGCGAGTGTGGAGAAATGATCTTGTCCCCGTTTAATTACAGGGAATATATCCGAGGAGTTAAACTCGAAACCGGGTCCGGCAAAAATGAAAAGCCTTGGAGTTGGGTTAATTCCGTAGGTAAGCAGCTGCTTATGAATATTAGTGAATGGCTGTGTGGCAATTTTGTACGATTTGTAGTCTCCCGGGCTATTCCTGTTGTCGGAGATGAAATACTGTAGCTGTGATGTATTTCCGAAAACGTACCTGGCCTGGGCTAGCAACTCGGAACGTCCGTTATAGCTGGAATTCAAAAACTTTTGACCGGATTTATACCTGGCCGAAATGCTAAGGGGCTTTTTGTTGTAATCAAAGAATGCCGTTGTGCCTACAGCCCTTTTGGTGAATGTAGTATCGTCGGATCTGCCAAATTTAATTTCGTTTATCGATGTTTGAACGCCAAACCTGAAGTTTTTGAAAAGTATAAAACGGGTTCCAATCAGCCCCAGCTTGGAATCGAAATTCTCATCCAGTCCTTTGTTGTATGCGCCGCCAAGTGTAAACCCCAGGTTTTGTATGGGATTTATGTTGAGCACCGTGCCGTAGTTATTTTGCGGATTGAGCATCCTGTGCGTAACATCTACTTCTACTTTGATTTTTTTGTGTTCATATTCAACACTCCCCCCTCTGCCGTACAGGCTGCTTTCTATACTTTTATTGATATCGCCCAGCCTAATATTTAATCCCTGTGATTGGTATCCGAGCCACATCCTGTTATACTTGTAGAGGTTCTCCCGTGGGCTGGTATTGTCATTGCTATAGAAAAAGTAAACGTTACGGTATCTGTTAAGGATGATGTTACCCTGTATGATGGAGGAGTAGGACGGGTCTGCATAATCGGAGAATAGTCCGCGGGCGAACAGTTCCGCAATTAATACTCTCCTCGATTCCGGTATAAAATTGGTGTAATTGCTGGATAGGTTCCTAAGCCAGGTAGTACCAAGAAAGGCGCTATCGATTGTTTGGGCAACGGTGTTTACCCTGAAAATTTCCTTGGATGTTTCTTCTTTCTTGTCCAGGTAGGTATCAAAAACAATTGTAGAGTCGGTATAGGGCGGAATGTTGTAATCCTGTGTATATATCCTTAAGCGGGCATCCGAAATTCCAACGTAGCTATCGCCTTCCAGCTTCAGGGTCAACATTTCTTCCCGGTTACCCCTGTTCTCAACCTTTACCCGGATGGTTGCATGTCCTGTTTGCTGGTCGAAGTAGTTAAAACGGGTTAAGAACTTGACCCTCATGTCAACCTCCCGGGGTATTTTAATGAAGCTGTACTCGTTTTTGATGGTGTTGCCTTTACTATCGGTTACGGCTGCAATTATTGAGTATCCAATATCGCCACGGACTTTTTCGCCAACGGCAACCCTTACCGGTATTAAAATAGAATCGAGTGGCGGTAGCGTTAGCTCTTGCACCTCTTTTCCAATAACCTGCCAGCCGGCGGGTGCCGTTATGTGCAGGCTGAATGTTTGTATCTGCGAGCTTTGGTTTGTAACTTTAACTACGTTAAAAATGGTTTTATTCTTTTGCGCCTCAACGCTAT
>JBFXEO010000244.1:0-4111 GCA_050180015.1 Bacteroidales bacterium
GTTTTATCTTTTATGTAGCTGGACGAAGTTATCACCCATTCTCCTCCAAAAAAGTTGATGAATGCCCTTATATACCTTATGGCCTTGGCAGAAGTCCCCCTGTTCTTTTTGATGCTCTTGCTTAGTAGGTCTTTATCAATAATCTTGGCATCTTCCGATTCCGTGGCAATTTGTTGCGCTAAGCTCGAACTTTTTAGGATCCGGAATATTAAGAATTTGTAGCTCAAAGGCTTCGTGGGCGAAAGGGTTATTTCACCATTCAAAGTCTGGTTTGGTTTGGTAAGAGAATACTTTATCATTATGTATCGAATTTTGTCCCAACAGGTTCAAATGTATAATTTTTGCAGATAATATCTGCTAAAGGTTGCGCATTTTATTTTGATGCAGGGTTTACCGGGATGTGCTCTTAAGATTTTCCTCCAGCAGGTCTTTTAGCTCCTGAAGCGAAACTCCGTACTTTATGGAGCCGTGCGTAACAAAGCTAATTTTTCCCGTTTCTTCTGAAACCAGCACCACAATTGCATCGGTAATTTCGCTGATACCTATTGCGGCCTTATGCCGCATCCCGTAGTGCGGCGGCAGGTTGATGTTTTCTGTGATGGGGAGTACGCATCGGGCTGCATGAATCTTATCCCGGATGATGATTACAGCACCATCGTGCAGGGGGCTGTTCTTGAAGAATATATTCTCCAGCAACCGGCTCGACGTTGCTGCCTCAATGATGTCACCCGTTTCAGCGTAAAAATCCAACTCCGATTTCCGTGCAATTACAATCAGGGCACCGGTGTTGCTCTCGGACATATTCCGGCACGCTTTAACTATGGCATCTACATTTACCGGAGCAACAACCTCCCGCTGCCTTGGGAAAAGCATATTTTCAAGTGAGAAGCTGCTTTTCGACATATATCGGCTTCCCAGGAAAAGTAAAAACTTCCTGATTTCCTGCTGGAAAACAATGATAAGCGCAATAACACCAACGCCAATGATTTGCCCAAGAATACCGCTTAGCAGCTCCATATTCAGCGCACGGACCACTAACCAAAAAATATACACCACCACTATACCCATAAATATGTTTATGGCTACAGTCCCCCTAACCAGCATGTATATTTGGTAAAGGAGAAATGCTACCAGTATAATGTCTATAATATCAAGTATTCTGATAGTTATAAAGAGTTGGTGGAAGCATGGAATCATATCTGTTTCTCCTATGAATACTGAAAATCGGGTTGACTTTTACTGGTTTCAAATAGTTTAATGGTTTCTACAGCCTCCCTAACATCGTGAACCCTAAGAATTGAAGCCCCGTTCATCAGGGCCATTGTATTTAGAGCCGTTGTACCGTTCAGTGCTTTTTCTGGGGTTGTATCCAGCAACTTGTAAATCATCGATTTTCTGGAAACCCCTACCAGCACGGGCAGTTCAAACAGGCGAAATGCGTGTAGGTTTTTGAGTATCGTGTAGTTGTGATCAATGGTTTTGCCGAACCCGAATCCCGGATCAATAATAATATCGTTTACCCCCAGCAGCTTCAACTTTTCAATCCTTTCGTTAAAGTAGATGAAGATTTCCTTAATAATATTGCTGTAGGTAGGATTGCTCTGCATTGTTTCGGGGCTTCCCTGCATGTGCATTAGTATGTAGGGAACTTTAAGCGCTGCAATTGTTTCAAACATTTTAGTATCCATCGCCCCGGCCGATATATCGTTAATGATGTTGGCCTGAAAGTCCGAAATCATTTTGCTGGCAACATTTGATCGGTAGGTATCAACTGAGATTATAGCGTCGGGAAATTTTTTCCGGATTGCATTCAGCGCTTTTGAAAGGCGCTTGAACTCCAGCTCTTCGGAAACAGGGCCTGCCCCTGGACGGGTGGAGCAGGCACCCACGTCAATAATTTTTCCACCCTCGTTAAGAATCTGTTCGGCCCGCTTTGCAATGGTATGGGCAAATCTGAAACGGCTCGCGCTGAAAAAAGAATTATCGGTAACGTTTATTATCCCCATTACCATTGGTTTGGCAGTGCTTATTAGCTTACCTTGGCTGGTAGCTGTTTGCCTTTGTTTAAAATGAGACCCGATTTGTTCCATTTTTTCCTATCTTGCGTGGTATTTCGTCGATAAAAATACGAAACATTGGTTGAATTACTATGCTGAGGTGGTTTTTAATTATTCGGTTGTAAATAGTTAACAAATATACAATGGCTTTAATTGTTATTGAGGGGCTCGATGGTGCCGGAAAATCAACCCAAATCAACCTGTTGAATAACCATTTGAACTTTCGGGGGATTCCAACCCATTTTCTGCATTTCCCCAGGGTCGATACCCCTTTCTTTGGTGAGTTGATTGCCCGTTTTCTCCGGGGCGATTTGGGCGAAATAAATCAGGTTGATCCGTATGTGGTTGCACTGCTGTATGCTACCGACCGATTGGATGCCGCCCCAATAATTCAGGGCTGGCTAAATCAAAACCATGTAGTGCTTTTAGATAGATATGTTTACTCCAATATCGCCTTTCAGTGCGCCAAACTCAGGGCCGAAGGCGAGATGGAAACCTTGCGCAACTGGATATTTAAGCTCGAGTTCGATTACTTTAAACTTCCTAAGCCCGATATTAATTTTTTCCTTGATGTTCCCTTTGAGTTTACCCGGAATAAGCTTACCGAGCGGCGATCGGGCTCCGGTAGGCATTACCTTAACGGGAAGGCCGATATTCACGAGCAGGATTTGGAATTCCAGGAAAGGGTACGCGGGGTGTACCTCCGGCAGCAGAATACCGATGACTGCTTTAAGGTTATAGCGTGTGGCACGCCCGATGGTTTTATGCAGAAACCAAACGAAATATTTGAAAAAATACTTGGTAAAATTAATCAGTACGCACTGCTGGAGGGTAGTAAAAGCTGATTGAGGTATAATTCTTATCCCATTTAAACTTTGTCTTCTAACATTTTACTATATGAAAAGGATTGTTACAATTAGCCGGTATCTTTTAGCTGTGGTTTTCATATTCTCAGGATTTGTTAAGGGTATAGATCCACTTGGGTCAGCGTATAAATTTCACGACTACTTTATTGCTTTTCATTTAAATTTGCTTGAACCCCTTTCGCTAGTATTCTCCTATTTACTTTGCGCGGTGGAATTGTTAGTTGGTTTGCTGCTGCTGTTCGGAGTTAAGCCCCGTTTGGCGGCATGGGGCGCGTTAATCTTCATGGCAATTTTTACGCCGTTGACCCTGGTGTTGGCCCTATTTAACCCTGTTTCCGATTGCGGATGCTTTGGCGATGCAATTCACCTGTCCAACTGGCAAACGTTTTTCAAGAATATCGCCTTTCTGGCCGCAGCATTGGTGCTATTTTTTCATCGGGGCATGCTGTATGCTTCGTACTCGAAGGCAAGGGAGGCTATTTTGCTGGTGTTGCTGGTAGCAGTATCATTTTTGCCCTCTATTCATGGTTACCGCCACTTACCGGCGATAGATTTTCGTCCGTATCACATAGGGGTAAATATTCACCACGACATGGTTATCCCCGACGGGGCAGCCCCCGATGAGTACCGAACGGTACTATACTACAAGAAGGATGGCACGGTTAAGGAGTTTGATGAGAGCAACTATCCGTGGGCCGATTCAACCTGGACTTTTGTTGACTCAAAATCTACCCTCGTGAAAAAGGGATATACTCCGCCCATTTCAAATTTTTCGTTGAGCACTACGGACGGGCAGGATATTACTGAACGGGTAGTTTCATCGAATGGGTATTTATTTTTTGTAGTAGCCCCAAGGCTCGATAATTCTAATACCAGTAGCTTTAAACGGCTAACAGAGCTCTACTTTAAGGCCAGTAGCCTGGGATATGGCTATATTTGTGCTACCTCATCGCCCAAAGATCAGATTGATGCCTTTACGCGGGAGCACGCAATTCCGTTCCCGGTTGTTAATGCCGACGAGGTAACCCTTAAAACTATTATCCGGTCGAATCCCGGCTTGCCATTACTGTACAATGGAACAATTGTCGGTAAATGGCATTGGCGTGATTTGCCCAATTCGGCCTTTGTTGATGAAGCTATGCTATCAAGGCAAATATCGGGAATTATGCAAAAATCTCATACTCAGCT
>JBFXEO010000245.1:0-4065 GCA_050180015.1 Bacteroidales bacterium
TACCTTTCCGTAAACAACCAAAACCCTGTCCGATGGACAGCGTTTGTAACGTTTGAACAGGGATACTATAAGTATAAAAACGAATACTACCCCAATTACAATTGCAAATACAGTAAATTGACTCATAGGTTTTTATTTTGATTAATTTGAATAAGCATAAAAGTTAAGGCGATAATGAGATTAATTGCTATACCTTTTTCACAAGCAATAAATCATCGCTTATAACCCCGGTAACCTGAATAACTGAACCGGTTGGTATATCCTCAGAATCATCGGTCATGGCATCCAGCGTTCTAAAGCCCTGGAGTTGAAGCTGAATTTTCCCGGCTGTTTTTCTGTTGGCGGGAATTTTAAGGTAAGCTGTTCCGGTTTTTCCTACGGCCGATTCCATATTGACATTTCCCGACTCCACCAGCTTACCCATAAAGTAGAATATTGAGGCCATTAAAACCATCATTATGATTCCGCATATAAATGAAATGATGATTGTTAGCCCAACGGATAGCCCGGAGTCCAAACAGGCTAAACCGCTCCACCCAAAAATGGTGAAGAACCCAATCAGGTTTTTTAGGCTTATTAGCTGGAACCCAATGCCATGATCGGTATCAATGCTGGCATCGGCATCACCGGTGGCGTCAATGTCCCCGCTATCAGAATCCGCTCCAACAAATGTCGCCACAGTTTGTATTAGAAAAATTAACGAAGCCGCAATGGCGACAACCCAGTAAACTTTAGAAATGGTGGATAATCCGTCCCACCATGAACCAATACTTAGTATTTCCATTGATGTAAAGATTGTTTTTGTGAAGGTAATATTTTTTTTAATAGGGAGCTTTTATACAACTTGCGTAAAAAAATTATAGTTGATAACATTTCAAGTAAAAAGGGCATTGTTATCGTTCAAACCGTACAGTGTGTTTTGAAACTAAAAAAGGGTTCAGCTGTTATACTAAGGTACAACGAAAGGGATGGACAACATACCGGGGAATAGCAAGCAATCGTTTAGCCGGGCATTTACTCTGGGAATAGCCATAAACGCTATTTATGTTATTGTTGAGGTTTTTGCGGGCATATACTATAATTCTCTTTCGCTAATTTCTGATGCAGGGCACAATCTAAGCGATGTAGCCACGCTTGGCTTGGCAATGGTGGCCTTTCGCTTATCCAAGGTTAGGGCCAATGGCCAGTTTACCTATGGGCTAAAAAAATCAACTATTCTGGTTTCGTTAATCAACTCGGTAATTCTATTCGTTGTAATTGGAGGAATTCTTTGGGAAAGCATTATGCGATTTCTGCACCCCGTCTCGGTTTACGGGCAGGCCATTTCTGCTGTGGCAGGTGTTGGCATTGTAGTAAATACGCTATCGGCCTTACTGTTTGTTAGGTACAAAGAACACGACTTGAACGTTAAAGGGGCATTCCTTCATCTCATTGCCGATGCGGTAGTTTCGTTGGGGGTTGTGGTTTCTGGCTTGCTCATTGTTTTTTTCGGCATATACTGGCTAGATATGGCGATGAGCCTGGCTATTGTGGTAGTTATTTTTTACTCCACCTGGAAACTTTTTAGGGAGAGCCTATTCTTAACGTTGGATGGTGTTCCCCGGGGTATAGATTTAAATAAAATTTCAGAAGAGATTTTAAGTATCCCTGGAGTTATAGATGTCCATCACATACATGTCTGGGCGTTAAGTACCATGCAAAATGCCCTTACGGCACACGTTGTAGTAAACTTTACAGATGGCACAGCCCGGTCATTACCAATAAAACAATTAATTAAGACAAGGTTGGCAGGTCTGGGCATTCAGCATGTAACCCTTGAATTGGAGGAACAGGATACGGTGTGCACATCGGAGTGCTGAACTGCTTTAACACGTTGCCAGTAAAACTGAAGAAGTTAAAGGACGCTGGTATTCGGTGATTAGCAGTCAGAAATGGAACAGTAGTTGCAGCACATTCTTCAACCTCCAACACCTTTTAGCCAGGTTTGTTATTCTTTACTGGAAATGCGCGCTTAAATTTTCTAGAAATATTCCCGTTAACTACAGCTGTAAAACGTAAACAATTTTAAATGTTTATTCGTAATTTGGAGTAAATTGGACGGGTTACCTCGTGTATGAATCCAGAAAAAGTTGAAGAATAGGGTTGGGTTACTCTTGATTTGTACGGTTTATTCCATTTTAAGCTAAGTTTAACGAAAGCATTGATATAGTAAAATGAACGATTACTCATTCAGGTTAACCGCGCCACTTTTTGTTGTAAACCACGGAAATTCCAGAATTCATCATTGGAACACGGGTTTTATAGATTTGATAGGAAAAAACAGGATGCCGTCGGATTGCATTTATTTTGATGATTTGATGAAGTTTAAATTTATTCCTGACTGGAAGACGTTTACGTATAATTTTTTTATTGATGGGGGCAAGTATTTTATAGGATTAGCCACGCAGCAGCAGAACGATATTAACTTGCTGTTTATGGCTAATCTCCTTGAAGATAAAAATGGAAAGTATATTTTATTTCAGCAGTTCAACACGGACACTACGGAAGAAAATGATGCGCAGCACCATATTGTATCGCCGGTTGTAAACGGTACGCCTGCTAACGGTAAAGCCGATGAAACAAACAACCTTTTCTTTAAGCTATTCCAGCTAAGCCTTTTGTGGATGCTTCTATACTCGCTGGAGGAGGGCAAAATTATTGATGCAAACAAAGCTTGCCTGAAAGGGCTGGGTTATTCCCTGTCCGACCTTATCGGCAGGTCCATTTACGATATTGACATACACCCGTTCCCGGAAGAATTCATGTCCATAAGGGAAGATGTATTGCGAGATCGCAGGGCGTACAGGAACGAGTATATTCTCAGGGATTCCGCCGGGAATTTAAAGTCTGGGATAGTTAATGCTGAAATTGTGCAGATGGCCCAAAATAAATTTCTTCTGGCCATTTTCCACGATATGACGGATTACCGTCGGGTACAAAAGGAGTTGAACGAATCGGAACAAAAGTTCTCGCACGCCTTTAAGCTAAACCCCAGCTGGATGGGTATTTGCCGGTTAGACGATGGCATTTTTGTTGAGGTTAATAAGCAATTCCTTGGCGGTGTGGGATACGGCGAGGGCCAAATTATTGGGGAATCGCTTTATTCCCTTAACCTGATTAGGAATATGGAGGCCTTTAATCATTTGATTAACGATTTGCGGAGAAATGGGAATATCGTTAAGGATATTTTTGAAATAAACACACGGGCAGGCACGGTTCGAAAGGGCTTCCTCTCCCTCTCAATTTTTAAGATCAAGAATGAGGATCACCTGATTTTTAACTTCGATGATAGAACTGTATTTATAAAATTACAGGAAATGCTGAACGATAGCGAAGAGCAATTCCATAGCATTTTTGACAATACCCTGGCCGGTTTCTACAGGGTATCAACCAAAAACGGACAAATTATTATGAGCAATCAGCATTTTGCCCGTTTGCTTGGCTTTTCTGATTCGTATCAGGTTATTGGCCATTCAATTAAAGAGTTTATATCCAATGGCAGAATTTACAACCGTTTTATTGGTAAACTTTACAGCGATGACTCTGCAATACTTGAAATGCCCATTAAAAGGGTAATGGGTGGCGGAATATGGGTTGCCAACTATTCCAGGCTATTCCATACTAGGGCTTACTACGAAGGTGTAATTGTTGATATTTCAGAAAGGAAACGGGTAGTTGAGCTGCTTGCTAAGAGTGAAAATCGGTTCCGGACGCTTATTGCCAATTCGAACGATATAATAATTATTGTTGATAATTTGGGGAGTTGTCAGTACGTAAGCCCGTCTATATCAAAAGTATTGGGCTACAGCAGCAGGCTGAGAATAAAAAGGATACACAGCATTATTTCGGCTAATAGTGTAGAAAAGTTCAACACCTTACTAAATCAAACCCTGAATTCGAAATCTGAATACTTTTATGCCGATGTGGAATTTATCCATAAAAATGGGACAGTACGAATATTAAGCCTTACTGCATCAAATAAGCTGTATATCCCGGAAATAGGAGGAGTAGATCGGAAGAGCGTCG
>JBFXEO010000246.1:0-4009 GCA_050180015.1 Bacteroidales bacterium
TCGTGAAGTGTTTTGCCAATGAATTCATCCCTGCTGTAATCGAAAAGAATTTGTCCGCTACTGTTGGCATCCAGAATAGTACCGCTTGAATCGAGGATAAGTATGCCCTCGCTCGAATTGTTAAACAACCCCCTGTAGCTTTTCTCGCTCTCACTCAAAGCCTTTTCGGCTTGTATGCGGGAGGTGATATCACGAATGAATACTATGTCGATTTTTTCATTGGCTTGTTCAATAAAATTCACATTAAACTCAACGTGTTTTTCTTCCCCCTGACTCGATATAAGAATGGTTCGGTAAATTGTAGGTTCTGTTTTGCCGGCAGCTCGATTTTTGTACCGTTTTATTACCAAATTTTTTTGGCCTGGATGAATGAATTTAGTAATGGGTTGATTTAGAAAATCTTCGGGTTTAACTTTTAGAATATCAATAATTTGTGGATTTCCATAGGTTATCAGTCCATCTTTAATGAATACAATGCCATCGTTGGAATGCTCAACCAGAATTCTATACATTTCCATCGATTCCTTTAAAGCCTCCTCGGCCTGTTTGGTGCGGCTTATATCGGTCGAAATTGTCATAATGCCATATTTCCCGTTAGGGAAAATTACGCGGGTTTCATGGAGTTGAACGAATCGCTTGCTCCCGTCTTTGCGTACATTATAAACCTCGGTGATAAGCGATTCACCTCGGAGTATCCTTTGAATATGGGGATCGACATCATCCCGGAATTCCTCGGCTGGTAGGTCGTGGGATCGCATTTTCAGAAATTCTTCGCGGCTGTATCCTAAAATTTCGGTGGCTGCCTTGTTCGTGTATATAATGTTACCTTCGTCGTCGCTAAGGAGAACGCCATTTGGCGATTGCTCAAAAATTATACGCCATGCCTGCTCCTCGGTAAGAATCATTTTCAGCCTGACATGGTTTGTGTCAAAGCTGCTGCTTGCAAACATTTCTGATTTTTGTACCTGTTTTTTTAGGAGCTGGAGTTCAATGGCCAAATCGAGTTCCTTGCTGGTGAAACCTGGGTTGATGTGTGAATCTTCGGGGAGATCGTTGATTTGGGTTGTGGCTTCACTGTATGAAGTGCCAGTGTAGTAAAGAACAACACCATCGTAGCTGTCGAATTTCCCTTTGATTTTTTGGAATGTAAGTGCATTTTCAATCCCAACAATGGCAATGTTAAATACTGGAAACTCAATGCTGGTAGCAATCCTATCTAAAATAAGGCATGAGTAGCCTTTGCCTTCCATGATGGTTTCAAACCTGTCAACTGGAAGAACCTGATTAACAATGAGTAATGCTATTTTTGACGCCATTGCTTAGCAGGTTTACCAGAACGTAATATACTATTTTTTACGTTTATTAACACTTTAGCGTTTAAATTTTTGGGGAAATTTTACTGAAAGAGGGGATTGTTTCACCAGTCATCAAAAAAAATTGACGAGGGGTTCTACTGGTTTGTATTCACTAAGTTCCGACCTGTACTGAGCAAAGTCGAAGTCTTGTACTGAGCGAAGTCGAAGTAAAGGTTTCCCGAAGGGCAAGATAGTCGCTTCGCCCCATTGTAAAGTGGAAAAACTTAAGATAGTAGCGAGTAGCGAGTAGCGAGTAGATAGTATGTCAAAGATATTAATTTGAAAGCAATTAAAAACCTCGCTACTAACTCCTATCTACTCACTACTGTTGTAGAGTTTAGTATTTTTCCACATCATTCTCGCTACTATCTACTATATACTCGCTACTATATTTCTTTTTTGCATTACGCATTGAGCCATTGTGCCTACCTACGGAGGGTTGCTGCCAGCCGTTTGGTATTTATTAGCAGGTCGAGGGCTTGATTAACCGAATAGCATACCACGGAGGCGTATTTTACTGTTTTGATCGAAGCCCCCTCCGCCTGAATGGTGGCAATGCCCAATGCGGCTTGCCTGAGCATTTTCCAATCGTTGTACCCATTCCCTATTGCGGCACACCGCTTACTGCCAAGTTGGTTTACATAAATTCCCTTTTGCCTATCCTGATATCCGTTACTCAGTACCTGAATATGGCATTTAATTTCTTTTAGTTCACTGATTACAGTACCAAATGTGTCGGCGGTAATTACATGAACGCTAAGCTTGCTTGAGAGCTCATTCAGCCTTCCCTTTACGCCCTCAACCAATTTTCCGTCAATGGCAAGGGTCCCGTTGAAGTCGAGCACAAGATATTCCAACTCGAGCGTTTTGTTGCCCGGAATTTCAATCCGTATCATTGAATATGGGTATTTGACCAATTCCTGTATGGATTTTCTGCCAGGTAAGAGTTGTAGTACCGGATATCGCCCGATACCTCTTGTGTTATCCAATTGGGAATCAGGAAGGTCTCATCCTCGTTTTTTAATTCTATCTCGGCAAGGATAAGCCCTGCGTTTTGCCCTTCAAAAACATCAACCTCCCAAAGCTTATTTGCGTAGTCAATAGTATATCTAATCTTTTCAATAAGGGTATCACAGAATTTCTCCATGAGTTTTTGTGCCTTATCGCCTGGGATTTCAAACTCAATCTCTTCACGGGAAATACCATGTGATTCACCTTTGATGGTCATGTATGATTTGTCGCCCTTAATTCTGACCCTTATGGTTTTATTGGGTTGCGAGCAAAGGTAACCCTGAATAATTTTCACCCCTTCAGGTTTATTGAGATTGTTCCATCCGAAGGTATCAACTAAGTATTTGCGCTCAATTTCCATGGTGTAAAAATAGCAAAGCTCACCCAAAAAAGGTGAGCTGGAAGCCCAAAAATTATTTTAGGATCAGAAAAGCTTTTTCTTGAAGTAAAGTGCAACATTTACAAGGCCAATCATAACCGGAACTTCAACTAAAGGCCCAATTACAGCGGCAAATGCTTCGCCCGAATTAATTCCAAATATGGCAATAGCAACGGCAATGGCAAGTTCAAAGTTGTTGCTTGCAGCAGTGAACGATAGGGTGGTAGCTTGCTCATAGGTAGCCTTGGTTTTATGGCTCATAAAAAATGATAAAAGGAACATCACCACAAAATAGATTAGTAGCGGAATGGCTATGAGCACAACGTCGAAGGGAATTTTTACAATGTATTCACCCTTAAGCGAAAACATAACCACGATGGTAAAGAGTAATGCAATTAAGGTGATAGGACTTATTTTTGGGATAAAACGGATGTTATACCAGTCCTTACCTTTCAGCCTTATAAGAACAAAACGAGTGATAAAACCAGCGATAAATGGAATTCCCAGGTAGATGAAATCACTCTCGGCAATCTGGCCAATGGTAATCCGTTCCACCAGACTATTGGTTGGAATGCCAAACCAGCCGGGCAAAATGGCTATGAACAGGTAGGCGTAAACGGAGTAAAACAGAACCTGAAAGATTGAGTTGAAAGCAACTAATCCGGCCGCATATTCTGTATCACCCTTGGCCAGGTCGTTCCATACTATTACCATGGCTATGCAGCGGGCTAATCCAATCATGATTATACCGTACATGTATTGCAGGTTGGTTTCGCCCGGAAAAATTTTGTAAAAGGCAATAGCCAAAAGGAACATCAAAACCGGACCAATAATCCAGTTCTGGATAAGGGAAAGCGTAAGAATTTTGTAGTTTCTGAAAACATCGCCAAGTTCCTCATATTTGACTTTGGCAAGGGGCGGAAACATCATAAGAATTAACCCAATAGCAATTGGAATGTTGGTGGTACTTTCGGGCGAAGGTTTCAACGAATCCCAGAAACCTGCAATTGCAGGGAAAAAGTGTCCGCTAAGTACTCCCACTGTCATGGCCAGGAAAATCCATAGGGTAAGGTAGCGGTCCAAAAATTTTAGTCGTTTTTCTGATGGCATAGTGGTATTGTTTATTTTGAGATTTGAAAATTTATGTGTTTGAAAATTAAGGTCAGGTTTAATGGCTAACACAGTAGGATTAGTCTATATTAACCTGAATCATAAAAAGCATCTTACTGTATGTTTCACGATATTTCGCTATGTCCAACATGAC
>JBFXEO010000247.1:0-3950 GCA_050180015.1 Bacteroidales bacterium
AGAGGCCGGGTAACGAGCCCTGGCCGAGGCCAAGCTCCTGGATGAAGCGCTCAGGCAGGAGGCCGAGGCCCGCCAGAAGGTAGCCGAGGAGGCAAGGGTAAAGGCCGAGGAGGAGGCCAAGCGGGTTGCCGAGCAGAAGAGGATCGAGGAGGAGAGAATAAAGCAGGAGGCCGAGAGGGTTCGCCTTGCCGAGGAGGCCAAACAAAGGGCCGAAGAGGAGGCAAAACTTCGTGAAGAACAAAGAATAAAGGAAGAGGCTGAAAAGGCAAGAATTGCCGAAGAGGTGCGGTTAAAGGCAACCGAACAAGCCAAACAGCAGGAAGTTGAGCGGTTGAAAAAAGAGGCAGAGGCCCGTGCAGTTGCAGAGGCAAAGGCCAGGGAGGAGCAACGCAGAATTGATGAAGAAAAAGTAAAACAGGAGGTTGAACGCAAGAAGCGAGAGGATGAGGAAAATGCACAAGCCGGAATTCAGCGAAAACTTAAAATAGACAACCAGAAAAAACGGGATGCTGCGCTTAGGTTGAAGTTGGTTGCTGAGAAAATGAGTGCAAAGATCGGTCATGAAGATGCCAGGCAGGTTGTTAACTTGTTAACTCCAGAAGACATTGCAAAAAAATATACCCGGGAGCGAACCGATGAAATTATTCGTTTGCCCAGGATCATTATCACACGGACTGTATATAACCGGAACGATGTTATCACATTCTACACCAGAGTCGATCATGAGTATGGGGCTGTTTTTTACTTTAAGGATGGCTATAGCATCACTGAATTGCAGTATAAACTAGAAACAAAATAATACTTCGGAATTTTTTTGATTGATGAAAGAATACGTTACTGCATGTCCTCGTAACTGCTACAGTACATGTAGTTTAAGGGTAGTTGTACACAATAATAAAATCATCAATGTAATGCCGTTACCGGGCAACAGGGCTACCCCCAACGGTGTGTGTTTAAAAGGGTTAGGTTATGTAGAGCGGGCCAACTCGAAGGATAGAATTTTATTTCCACATAAAAAGTTAAAGGATGGGAAGTTTGTTCGAATTAGCTGGGATGAGGCTATCGATACTATTGCCCAAAAGTTGGTTAACTTAAAGCGTGATTTCGGGTCGCACAGCGTCTTGTACTATGCTGCCAGTGGTATGTCTGGCTTGCTTAACGAAATAAGCGGTCGGTTTTGGCAACAGATTTACGGTGGTGCTACCGTGGTTTACGGTAACCTATGCTGGCCTGCAGGCCTTGAAGCCACACGTTTAACCCTTGGCGACAATAAGCATAACGCACCTTGGGATTTGGAGAATGCCCGGCTGGTTGTACTTTGGGGTAAAAATTCAGCCGAAAGCAACATCCACGAAATGATACCCCTGAACAATTCGATCGATAACGGCGGGCAACTTGTGGTTATTGACCCCCGGCGCACAGAATCGACCCAACGGGCGAAGCTGCTTATTCAACCATTGCCATCAACCGATGCCGCGCTGGCCCTGGCCGTTGCCCATATAATCGTTAAAAATGGTTGGATTGATGCTGAATTTATTGCCAGGTATGTAAAAGGTTTCGATGAGTTTAGGGTTCATGTTCAGCAGCTTACACCTGAATGGGCAAGTAATATTACTGGTGTTCCGGTTGATTTGATCAACAAGTTGGCTTGGCATATTGGTAATGTAAGGCCAATGACTTTAATCCCGGGCTATGGAATGCAGCGTTACACCAACGGCGGGCAAACCATCCGGGCAATTTTAGCATTATCGGTTATTACCGGAAATATAGGAAAACCGGGAGCTTGCTGGCATTATGCCAACCTTCAGAGCTACATCTTTGATGATGTTCTGGAACCTTTATGCTACTACCCACCCAGGCAACCCCATGGAATTACCCGTCGATCAATTTCTACGGCTCGTTTAGGTGTAGATATGTTGAGCACTGAAAACCCTAAGCTGAGAATGATTTGGGTTGAACGGGGAAATCCCCTAACACAAAATCCCGATACGAATTTAACCTTAAAGGCATTTCGTTCTTTGGAATTTCGGGTGGTAGTGGAACAGTTTTTTACCGATACCGCGCTGGAGGCCGATATTGTACTTCCTGCCAAAAATATGTTCGAGCAAACAGATATAGTAGGATCCTACTGGAATCCCTACATACAGCTAAAACAAAAGGTGGTGGAGCCCAACGGTGAGGTAAAACCCGAAACAGAAATATACTATTTGCTCTCAAAAAAACTCGGTTTTACTGATAATCAACTCGAAGGAATTTTAGTGAAACCTGGCGATAGGAATGTAGAGCAATTTTTGAATGAGAAATTATCAAAATTTCCCGATTTATCGTTGGAAAAATTAAAGGAGGGACCTGTTATTGCACCAGGTTTACAGGAATTTGCTTTTTCGGACTTTACATTTAATACACCTTCCGGTAAAATAGAATTGTACTCCAACCGGGCAGTATCGGAGTGGAATACCGATCCTCTACCTGCCTATGTCCCTGCCGTAGAAATAAGCGATGCAAAAGATACAGGGTATCCGCTTGTACTTATGAGTCCAAATACAAAAAACCGGATTCATTCGCAATTTAATAATTTGGAAATTATTGGAATGATTAGTGGACCTCCCACTATTAGCATTAACCCGGCCGATGCGCAGAAAAGGGGCATCGAGAATGGCGCTATGGTAGAAGTTTTTAACGGCAGGGGTAACTTAAGGCTCAAAGCAGAGTTAACCTATCAGATTAGAGTGGGCTGTGTGTCTATTCCCAACGGATGGTGGCGGACTCAGGGAGTTTCTGTCAATACGCTTTCCGCCGGCCGTGAAACGGATATGGGACATGGGGCTGCTTTTCATAATAATACGGTAGAGGTTAAACTTGTATCAATCTAGCGGATGGTTGAAAAAGGGTTTATATTCGATTATTCAAAATGTGTTGGTTGCCACGCCTGTATGGTTGCCTGCTACAACGAGAATCACACTCAACCGCCAATTTCTTGGCGTCAGGTTCAATCATCTAACCCGCTGAAAGTTCCGTTGTTGGGTTTTATCAATCTTTCCATTGCGTGTAATCATTGCCTGGATGCTCCATGTTTGAAAGCCTGTCCAGCCCAGGCCTATAAAATCGATGTCAAGACCTTGGCCGTTATCCATCATGCCGGACTTTGCATTGGTTGTACTTACTGTACCTGGGCCTGCCCGTTCGATGCTCCCAAGTACAATAGAAGTAAAGGCGTTGTAGAAAAATGTAATTTTTGTAACGATAGATTAAAGGAAGCGTTGGCTCCGGCGTGCGTCAGTTCGTGTCCGACAGGCGCACTCAGCTTTGGTGATATAGAGGTTGCAGATGCCGTAGTTGCCCCGGGGATGCCGTCAAAATCAACAAAACCAAGGATTAACACGCATGGTGAAAGCGTAATTACTTCGGTACCCGAGATGGATGTTGCCGTTACAGGCTATTCTCCGGATTATCCATTGTCAAACCAAATAAAATCTAAGGTTGATGCTATAAAAGAGTGGCCGTTGGCCATTTTTACCTTTTTATCTTCAGTGATGGTGGGCTGGATCATTTACATAGCCACGAAATTTCCTGATGCAAAACACCCCTACTTTTTCGGTATTCTAGGTTTTGCCGGCATGATATTAAGTACCTTTCATTTGGGGAAGCCATTCAGGGCGTACCGGTCTGTATTTAATTTCAAAACCAGCTGGTTGAGCCGTGAGGTATTACTATTTATTGCGTTTTATGCCTTGTCAACCCTGTCTTTGTTTGCGAATCTTAGTATTACCTACTATAGAGTATCAGCTTTAGTTGGTGTTTTACTGTTGATCTCGGTTGAATACGTATATTCCGTTGCCACAAAAAAGTATGTAACTCCTTTTCATAGCGCCAACACGTTGCTTTGAGCAATTTCATTCGGATTCATCTTGGCCGACCTTAGCCGGGTTCCGTTGGTTCTCTTAACATTG
>JBFXEO010000248.1:0-3948 GCA_050180015.1 Bacteroidales bacterium
TAACCTATGAAAAAGATTTTTGAATACATCGCTGTAATAGCCATTGGTTTACTTTTCACATATTTTTTTGCAGGTGATGCTTTAAAAAATATCAACCACAAGTATTTTGCGCAAAATGGCGATGGAGCCAAAGACTACTATGCCACATTCTACCACATTAAGCACGATAAAAGCTACATTCACTCCAGCAGCATGAACTATCCCTTTGGCGAAAGTATATTTTTTGCGGGTTCGCAACCAATTGTAAGCAACTCCATTAAGTTTATCTCGCAAAATATTTATGATATCAGCCCATATACCGTAGCCATTCACAACCTGCTTATACTGCTGAGCATTGGCCTAACGGTATTGGTAATCTACCTGATTTTTCGGCATCTAAATCTCCCATGGTGGTACTCAATAATTCCAGCCATTGGGCTTACCTTTCTATCCCCTCAAATCGATAGGATTGGCGGACATTTTGCCTTGAGCTACACCGTTGTCCTACCACTTTTCATACTGCTAATCCTTAAGTTTGAACGCAAACAAAGTATAGGAAAATCGATACTAATAATGTTGATAGGGCTGTGGGCATCAATAACTCACGGTTACTTTTTCACCTTTTACATGGCCATATTCGTAGCCTACTGGCTATGGCAAAAACCATGGAGTAAAGGGTTTGAATGGAGCAAGCAATGGTTACATATAGCGATACAAATAGTTATTCCACTGGTTTTGGTTCCTACCCTCATCCTATACCTCGACCCTGTTGAAGACCGAACAACCTGGCCATGGGGTTTCCTGTTTTACAGGGCATATCCCGAATCGGTATTCCTTTCGCCGGGTCGTCCTTACTGGAGCTGGCTTAATAGCTTGGTAAAAATTCGTAATCTCCAATGGGAAGGAAATGCCTACGTGGGATTAGTTTCGACCGTTGCATTTGTTATCATCTTTTACAAATCAATTAAAAATGCGTTTAAACGCCGTTGGAGAAATGCCTACGAAATAACCAACATCCCTGTAATTAATGGATTATTCTGGTTATCGTTTCTGCTTTTGCTTTTCGCCTTTGGCATACCCTTTATTTTTAACCTGGAATTTCTCCTGGAATACCTTGGCCCAATACGTCAATTCCGTGGAATTGGCCGATTCGCTTGGCTTTTCTTTTACATGATGAACATCGTAACGTTTTACCTGATATGGCAAAAGCTGAAAGACCTTAAACCTATTTATAGGGCATTGCTTATTGTTCCTTTTGCCATTCTTTCTTACGATGCATGGTTTCACAGTAAATCGCAACATCATTTTATTAATAACTCACTTCCCGAACTCGATTATGCCTACCACACCAGCCAAAAGCCAAATATCAATATAGATGATTTTCAATGTATCATGCCTATACCTTTTTTTAGCGTAGGAAGTGAGAACTACTGGCACGAGGCAGCCTGCCATGGCTCCGTGGTTAAAATGTACGCCTTATCGCAGCTAACCGGACTACCGCTAAATGCAACCAACACCAGCCGTTCATCGGTTCGGCAATGCGTGGAAAACCTAAACCTCATCATGGAACCCCTTCATGAATTCCCTGTACTTAAATATTACGATAAAACGAGGGATATTCTGCTATTTGTTGATCCCAGCTGTGACCAAATTAATGAGAATGAACGCAGAATTATTTCCATTTCAACCCCAATGGATACCCTTTGGGGATTTCAGATGCGAAGGCTCAAGATAGACGATTTATACAGACTGCCAGTAATTTTTCAAAATGAATACAAGCAAAAACTATCCGAAACAAACGATACAAGTAAAAATGATGTTTATTTCAAGGAATACGATACCGATACAACAGCTCTTGCATTCATGGGAGCAGGAGCACTAAAGCTAAACGGACATGGCTATACTAATCTGTTCTGGGGCCGTTTGGCTAATGGTAATGCCTCAGAAATTACGCTATCGTTCTGGGTTAGTAATATGAAAAAAGACATAGTGCCGCGCAACAGGATTGAGATAGTAACCGGCAAGGAAGAAGGTAAGTGGGAAACATGGAATGGCTTTGGTTTTATGGAGCAAACCAAGGCATTTGAGGACGACTGGGCTTTGGTTGAGTATAACCTGAAGCTCAATAATCCCTCTGACTTTATAAGCATTTCGGTTGCTCCCCTTTTAAGGAAGAGCGGTGATGTTTATATTGATAACGTGCTTATCAAACCTACGGGTAGTACTGATACATTTCGGGTGGGAAAAAATTTACTCATAAATAACAGACCATTCGAAAGCAGCACTCTCAACAAAGATTAGAATTTTAGCCTTACCATAAATTTTACCTCGCTACGGATATTGCCATCTATCATATCCAGACCGGAGCCAATGCTATCCATGTTACTGTAATAGGTTTGCGCATACCTAAGCCATACATCAACATTCCTTCTGTAGCTATACTTTACCATTAGCATAAGTCTTGTTCCACTATCATAGTAAGCCGGAACGGTAAAAGAGTAAAGCATATCGCTCTCGTAGTAATAAATTCGTGAGTTCCACGATTTAGTGTCGAAAATGGCAAACCGCATTCTTACGCTTAAGGGAAATTTTTGTAGGTTTATGTTGATATCCTGTGCCAGCAGGTATCCATATTCATAGCTGGTAAGGCTGTCGGCTTTGTAGCCTGCTACTTCAAGTGTGGTTTTAAGCTGTACAGGTGTGATGGGTTGGTACAAGAGCTGCGTGCGGAAGTTTTGTCGGACCCGTGGCACCACAGGAATAATTGGAAGATTGCTACCCGATATGTTACGCTCATCACGCCTATACCGGTAACGGAAATTAACCTGTAAGTAAGGATTTATAATATTTTCCGATTGTAACAGGAAATCGCCACCAGCCGAAGGGGAGTAAACCCCATACCGCATCCAGGGGAATCGAAACAGGTCGGCATACCCCGAAAGTCGCCAACCCTTAGCAGCAAGTAAGCTAACACCCATAAGCAATCCCTGCTCATTAGCTGTCCCGGTCCCCTCAGCCAGGGCTGCAGTGTATCGACTCCCGTATGTAGAGCTGTAACTTCTGCCTAAAACCGATAGCATTACACGATTGCTTAATCTAAATTGACCCCCAACAAGGGCTGCCATTTTAAGGGTTAACAGCTCAACCCCAACCTCACCGTAAAAAAGGTGCTGACGGAAGTAGTAATCGGCATTAACACCCCAAACCAACCTTTCATTAGCATCGGGTATCAAGTTGTATATTGGCTGACTGCTAAAATTTTCGCCGTATATATGGTTGTACACTGCTGTTGTCCCAATCTTTAGCCTGTTAAAATTAAGGGTTACATTACCACCGGTAACCAGTTCGGGAATTCTTCGTCGGTTATCAATTTCAGAAAGAGTTCTATGGTATCCGCTTTCAGGTAATGAGGAGAAAAGAAGTTCACCATCACTTATGGTATCCATCAGGTTAGCATCAATTTTCTGGTACGAAGCAAATAGGCTAATGTCAATGTTTTTGAAAGTCAGAGTGATACCGGTTCCTTTCAGGAATTGGGATTCGTAGGCCGAAGAGTGAGGAACAATCCCTCTGCCACGCCTATGAAATCCCATCACATTAGCTGATTTGCCAAATGTAAGGCTATTCCAAAAAGTTGCCCCTTGCCCGAACTCGGCACGGAAATCGCCCACCACAAGGCGTTTAATACAACCAATATCGCTAAGTTGGGCATAACCCGAAAGGTAATCGAAGCCCGTGGGGAAAGTACCATCTAATAGGGGTTCGCCCGCATCCTTTTCGGTAATAAGTCCCAGCTGCAAACGGTTTGCCTTATAGCGGTAGCGTGAGTAAATAGAATATTTACTCCCCAGGTATTGACTCTCATCACCTGGGCTACTTTGATAGCCTATGGGCGTTTGAAGTGATGTTTTTAACCGCGTTGAAAAATCGTGTTTTCCTGCAAAAAAGTCTTTGGCCTTCACGGGCTCA
>JBFXEO010000249.1:0-3947 GCA_050180015.1 Bacteroidales bacterium
GGATTCCTAAGGGGTAACCATAATGCTTACAACCTCAATGTTACCGGGAAAAATTTGATATTAACCCAAATTTAATGTAAGCATAATGTTTTAGTAAAGCAGTTCGCTGTAAATGAATATACATTTGCATCAAATAAATTATACGGAAAATGAAAAGGATTGTATTAATTGCTGCAATAGTTGCCCTGGGAACTTTACTGGCAAAAAGTGAAGGAAAGGATAAGGTAACCTCCACCGCTAATAGTACGGAGGTTAGCGCTACCGTAGTTTCAATTAACGGGAAAGTAACCGATAAGGAAACTGGCGAAGCGCTGGCGGGCGTACTGGTACATATTGATGATACCAATTTAAGTGCATACTCCGATTTTGAGGGTTCGTTCACGTTTAACAATTTGAAGCCCGGTAGCTATACTGCTACGGTAACATTCATTTCCTACGAAAAAAGTATGGTAGAAATAAACGCCCTATCGCAGAAAGATATTACGGTAGAATTATCATCTATAGCTGTTAAGTAAATAAGGTCCATTGAGTTAAAAAAATTGACAGAGGGTTGCCGGCGTAATGTGCTGGCAACTTTTTTTATGTTTCACCGCTATCGTTGTACCAGTAACCAAGCCCCCTGTATGTTTTAATGTAAGCTCCCCCCAGCTTTTTCCTCAACTTCCTAACGTGTACATCAATTGTCCTTTTGTTTGATTCCTTCAACCTCTCGGGCCACAGCTTGGTATAAATTTCATCACGGCTAAATACCTTATGCCTGTCATTCTTCAATAAATGCAGCAGCTCAAACTCTTTCTTAGTAAGCGTTACTTCCCTGCCATTAATGAATACTGCAAACTTCTCAAAGTCTATCGTTAACGAGTTTGTAGCATTACTTTCCAATTCCCCACTGTCCAACCTGGTCTTACGCCGAAGCAAGGCGTTTACCCTATGGAGTAAGACTTTCGGTTTAACCGGTTTTACAATGTAATCGTCTGCACCGGCCTCAAAACCGGCAATTTGGTTATAATCTTCAGCCCTCGCGGTTAGGAATACTATTTTAGCGAATCCCAGGTGTTTTTTCTTACGAATTTCCTCGCAAACCTCAATACCATCCATACCGGGTAGGGCAATATCAAGTAAAACCACATCGGGTTTAACCCTTAGAGCAATATCAAGCGCAAGGGGGCCATCAGTAGCGGAGTAAACAGTGAAGCCCTCGTCAATAAAGAGGTGGGATATTGCCGTGTTATCCGCTTCATCGCTATCCACAACAAGTATTTTGATATGCTTTCCCCTATAAATATTGGCTTTCATTATTTTAACGTGTAATCATCTGGAACAGGTATAATATTATTTCAGCTATCTAAAGTACCCATTAACGGCAGGTTAATTCGGTGTTAATATTCAGCCGTATTCTTAACAAATGATTAATTCTGCATTAACAAAGGTTTATTATAGTTGTAGTTATTTTGCTGCCAGAATACATAGAGAATCTGTCATATCTTAAAAAATCCATTAATAATTTAGTATGAGAAGCAATCGCACCGTTAAATTTTTACTTTGGTTTTTGCTGCTGTCTATTTTTACTGCTAGCAGTAATTTTTTGTACTCGCAGAGGGGAAGCATTGAGGGGTTGGTTATCGATAAAAAGAGTAACGAAACATTAACCGGCGCCAATGTTATAATTCAGGGTACCTACAATGGAACTATTACCGATTTTGATGGCAAGTTTAGCATAGGCAACCTGGAGCCGGGAGAATACAACCTTTCCATTTCATTCATATCATATCAACCTCAAATAGTTTCAGGAATAAGAGTTGAGTCAAACAAAATTTCATACATCAGGGTTGAACTAGAAGAAATATCTACCGCAATAGAAGGTGTTACGGTAACTGCAACAAAAAAAACCGGAACCGAAATCGCCCTTTTAAGCTCAATAAAAACAAATAACCTTATCGTTAGCGGAATATCCTCACAGCAAATAACCCAAACGCAGGATAGGGATGCATCGGAAGTTGTTAAAAGAATTCCCGGGATTACAGTAATCGAAGATCGGTTCATTGTTGTGAGGGGCTTACCTCAACGTTACAATAGCGTTTGGCTGAACAACGCTGCGACTCCCAGCTCCGAGGCAGATGTAAAGGCCTTTTCGTTTGATGTAATTCCCAGCTCAATGATCGATAACCTCAAGGTTTACAAATCGCCATCGCCCGATTTACCCGCAGACTTTGCGGGTGGCTTTATTAAAATAACCACCAAAAATATGCCCGATAAAAATGAAATAACATTCGGTATCAGCGAATCCTATGCCCAAAATACCACCTTCGATAGCTACTTAATGTATAGGGGAGGAAAGACGGATTGGCTGGGATTTGACGATGGCACCCGCGACCTTCCCAGCCAAATGCCCAGCGACCTAAATATCTATGAAAATTCGGATAACCCGGCAATTCGTGACAAGGTAACCGATATTGGCCGGGCGTTGAACGTCAACTGGAGGCTCCGCTCAAGTAATGCTAAACCCGATACCCGGTTTTCATTCGGGGTAAACCACCGGTTTGCCCTGGGTAAAAAATCGCTTGGCACCGTTACATTCATAAACTATAGCCATACTATGGATAACAATAGCATGAAAAACTTCACCTACTCCATATATGATTACGTTAACGACAATCCACAGTACATAGATCAAATAAAGGACGACCAGTACACTACAACCTCCAAGGCAAGCATTATGCATAACTGGGCATTCTACATGGGAAACGGGCAAAAAATAGAATTTAAAAATCTGTTCAACCAGATTGGGTGGTCAAGGTCAACAGTCCGCGATGGAATAGATGGATATAACGACAACAGAATTTACAAATCGTACGAATTAAGGTACCTAAGCAGAAGCACTTTTAGCAGTCAGCTCAGCGGTGAACACTCATTTCAGCAAGGCAAAACCGTTATAGACTGGAATGCTGGCTACGCCTATGCAAATAAAAAGGAACCTGACTTAAAAAGATACCGGTTACTGCAAAGTAATGTTGACTCAACGCAGCTTATAATGCTATTCTCGAATCCCGGCAGCCCGGATCTATCGTCGGAAGCCCGTTTCTGGCTGGATATGGATGAGACAATCTATTCCGGCAGCGTAAACTTTTTGCAAAAATTCACAATCGGCAATTTTACCCCTACGGCCAAGGTTGGCCTTTATATCGAAATGAAGGACAGGGAATTTAATGCCCGCAACTTTGGCTACGCCATGGCCAGCAACCAATCTACATTCTCATCAACATCGCTGCCCGTTGAGGAGGTATTTGCCAGGGATAACATCAACCGGACTACTGGGATTAAATTGATGGAAACCACCAGCCTGTCCGACTCATATAACGCCAGCAACGATCAGCTGGCCGGGTATGTAACGCTGGATATTCCCGTTACCTCCAAGCTAAAACTTTTTGGAGGTGTCAGGGTAGAAAAGAACAACCAAAAACTTTCCAGCTACTATCAGGGCACGTCAGAAAAAGCAAATATATCCAGGGATACCGTTAATTTTTTCCCATCCTCAGTTTTAACCTACAACTTCAACGAAAAAAACATTCTAAGGCTCTCGTACGGGTTATCTGTGAACAGGCCGGAGTTCCGGGAAATTGCACCTTTCTACTTTGTTGACTTCGACCTAAATGCCGGAATTAAAGGTAATACGGCTATAAAGCAGGCCTACATCCATAACTACGAATTCCGATACGAACTCTACCCCTCGTCGGGGGAAAATCTTTTCGTGAGCGGATTCTATAAAAAATTCGAAGACCCCATCGAAATGATTATCATAGGCAACAACCCAACACAGTATAGCTTCGATAATGTTAAATCGGCCACGTGTTACGGCCTTGAGCTAGACATCCGGAAATCGTTAGAATTTATAGGTATCCTGAAAAATTTCAGCTTAGCCCTTAACGGGGCATTAATAAAAAGTAAGG
>JBFXEO010000250.1:0-3944 GCA_050180015.1 Bacteroidales bacterium
GCATTCTTTGCGGTTTTTAATCTGTTTATATTTTCATTATTTTTACCCAAAGGCAATATCGAATCGTTTAATCATGTCCCTATGTGTCTAAAATCCGTCATGGGTGTTTCAAATTAATATCTTTGACATACTATCTACTCGCTACTCACTACTATTGATTATCTTTACCAGCATCAGCGGTCAATGTATATTACAAAAATCTCAGGCATAGCCTGAAAGAATAGTTAAGCGCAGGTACGTTTCGCTAACCTACGCCCAACCCAATGTTCATTACTTTTTACTTACAGTCTCTGCCGAACGGAGAAAAAATAAGCCACGAATTCACGAATGACAAACGAATATTTGTGCATTCGTGGCAAATAAAAAAAGTAAGCCACTATTCCCTTTGAGTAAACCAAAGCCCATTGATTATCTTTAACGGCATCAGGGTCAATGTATATTACAAAAATCTCAGGCATAGCCTGAAAGAATAGTTAAGCGCAGGTACGTTACGCTAACCTACGCCCAACTCAATGTTCATTACTTTTTACTTACAGTCTCTGCCGAATGGGGGTAAAGTCCCGAAAGGCAAGGCAGTAACCCCGCAGTTTATATGCTGTGTTAAACGAAGTGGTGTAATATTGACTATGGGAAAACAATCTTTACTCTATCATTTCCAAGTTTGGTTACTTTTAAATCTTCCCTATAGTATTTTCCAACCCCTTTAATCAACCCCACCATGAAATCTATTAAGCCCCGTTTCGATATGTACTTCATAATCAGGGTCTTGCCATCCTCCCACTCATATTCAAATCTCGGTGGATCAGCACCTTGCATATTCTTTGTCATAGCAATATGGACATCGTCCATTTTTAACAGAAAATCTTTTGCTGTTTTTGCATTTGCATAGAAACTTGCGTAAATCTTTGGTGTATATACGTTAACCCAATAATCACCAAATGCATCTCCCAATTTGGGCAATGAAATACCTAAAACTTCACAAAGTGAATTCACAACAGCCACAACAGTATTATCATCAACATTTGATATTACGGTGATGATGGGTTCTTTATAAATTCCCGCCTTTGCTAACGCCTCTTCCCATTTGTTTTTTCCAAACTTCTCGATCACCATTCCTTTTAGTTGAAGCACGATTACACCTTTCATGTTTAGTCCTCCTTTAATTTTAGTTTATTTTTGTATTATTTTTCACAATTTTTCCTAAACTGTTTAAAAATACGGAAAAACTGTAGGATGTTCTAAAAATTCATTTCGATGAACTCATTTCGGCTTCATTTCGGTTAACTCAATGCAAACGCTCAATGCATCGCAATGCATCACATTTTTTGTTGACTTTAAAAAATCGATGATCTCCAATTCCCGATTTCTTTAAAAGAAAGCCTCAAGTTACACTACTTTTTGAACAAATGCAAATAAAAATACATTTTTTATCTATCTATCAAAATATCAGTGAGTTCAGTGTAAAAAGGTACAAATGCCTGTCCCGATTATATCGGTGTTTAAAGCTTGCCCTGGGTGAAATCGAAAGGTTTAAAGTTAAAACGTTGAAAAAAAGGGTTGTATGTTAATTTCACAACGTTTTTTAAAATGCTGATAATTAAAAAACATAACTTGTTTTGATAAAATAAAACATGCTTTTTATACAGGACTCATCCATTATTTTAACCACCAACAGTAATATTATTCATGTTGTCCCCCTCAATGGTAAATTGGGATGTTGGGTTCCCAACAGGCGCATAAGTATTATTAAATGCTGATGCGTTCTTAAAGCTGTTCTGTCATAATTAGTTAGATGCTTTTACTGAATCTTTCAACTGATTCCCAATAATCCATATTTTTTTGGTTCTTTCGCTCATTAACCTGAGTTTCCAAAAAACTGCATTTGCAGTGAAAAATCTAAGGTATTAATAAAAATGAACACGAACCAACCAAAGGCATATTTTTTGCTTATTTTTGTAGTAAACTCAAATACCAAATCCCATGAAAGCAAAATTGCTCTTTCTTTCAGGCTTTGTTGCAGCAGGCCTATTCGGTTGCATCGAAAGCGATAACTATATCATATTTACTGATTACGTCACCATGGAAGCCGGTTTACTACCCGACACCATGGTACTTGACTCAACTTACAACATTCCATTCAGGGCATCAGCACCTAATGGATGCTGGTCGGACCTCAGGGTTTACATGAACATTCAAGATGACTCTTTATACTTTTTTAGTGCTGGAGGAACATTCGAAAATCATGGGGAAGAATGCACCCAACAGGTTGTCACCCACGATACCATCATAGCAATTACCCCAAAAGTAAACAAAACTCACATCATGTCCTTTTACAACCCTACTGGGAATCCGCAGATTAGGGTAGATACAGTTTACATAAAACCTGAATAGCTGTTAGGGTAAAATAACTCATGGTTGTAGTATAAATAAAAGACTACAACCATGAAAGCAAATTACAATAAGTACCATGAATATAACAGCAACATGCAGAATAAAGCCACCAATGCACTTATAATTGTGGTAATTACTTTAATATTAGGGTTGATTTGTATCCAAAACTTTTTACTAAAATAACATTAGTGCTTACTTAATGGTTAATACGTTCGCGTCATACGATCAGGTACAACTATTATAAAATCGGCAATACCCATACTTTCCTGGTTCAAGGTGCTTAAATCGTCCTGGGTTACAGTTGCTACGGTTACAATTTTCAGGTTGGGCAGTTTACATTTAACATACCAGTATATACCTTCGTAGTTATTGGAATGAAACGAACCATGGAAATGAATAAACACATGGTTTCCCCTTAAGTTTTCCATAATACAATGCGCCATGGTAGCATCCTTAATGGCCTGCGCCATGGGAAAAAACTCAGGGTTGGACCTACCCTTACCAGGCATATCCATCATCCCAAGCATACTTTTATAGCACCCAAGATTGGGATCGTATGCAATAGGAAGGGGTGCAATATACAATTTGGCCTGCTGCGAAAGCGATAGCAGCGTGTCAAATCCACCAGCTGAAACCATCGATGCGTACCGACGGGGTATGTTGGTGGCAACAAACCTCAATCCCTTGCTTTTGGCAAATTCAACAATTGGCTTGTAGTCGGTTTTATAGTTTGGCCACAACCTTGCCTCGGCTTCAAAGCGTTGCTGACTGATATACCCATTCAGGTATTCATCAAGGATAAGCTGATTGTCGGTTTCGAACATTTCTGCTCCAAGAATAATATTACCTTTAAGCGCATCAAAAACATCAACAGCTAATTCTAGTTCAAGCCAATGAGCTATAGGATTATCATGAAGTTCGCCAAAGAGTAGCAGATCGGAATTTTTTACTACATTCACAACGTTCTGGTAAACAACCCTTTCACCTTTCCCGTTATAAATTACATACGCTTGCTTATCCTGTCCGAAAACGTTTTCGGAAATTAAACAAACGATTAAGCAAAACAGAACTTGTTTCATAGAAATTGGTTTAAATTTGTTGCGGGACTAAATTAAACCTTTTTGAACAAACGGGCAATGAGTTTAACTTTATTTGAATACGCATGGAAATTACAAGAACCTTTGACATCCTTCAAGCTGGTAAGGATAACTACGAAAACAGAACCGTAATAGCTGTAAAAAGGAATGGTGTTTGGGATGAGTACACCATTGACCGCTACTCACAAATGGTACACAACCTAAGCTATGGATTACTAGCCATGGGGTTGCGACCTGGTGATAAGATTGCGAACATCAGCGGGAATCGCCCCGAATGGAACATTGTTGATATGGGCATTACGCAGGCCGGAATGGTTCATGTGCCAATATACCCAACTATCAGCCTCGATGAATATAAATTCATCCTAAAGCATGCCGAGGTTAGGTTGATTCTTGTTGGCAATAAGAGTCTATACCAAAAGCTTAAACCACTGACTACAGAGTTAGTTAATTTTA
>JBFXEO010000251.1:0-3836 GCA_050180015.1 Bacteroidales bacterium
GGCCCACGAAAAGAATAGTTTCAAGCTCGTTCTCGTTAAACTCAGGAATGGCCACAACGTGCATGATGGTATTGCCCAGCTGCGAAGCAAAGGAAAAATCGCCCTCAACCTTTTCCTTGTGAACCTTAACGCTTTTAATGGCGTCCTTAATGAAATCGGTTAAAGTAGGATTCAGCTCAAGCGATGAAAGGGTTTGATTGATCAAATCTTTATAGTCAATGCCCAGGTACTTTTCAACCATGGGGTTTGCGTAGAAGAATTGCCCGGCGGTGTTGATTCGCATAATTATATCGAGTGAATTTTCGGAAAGCGACTGCATTTTGCTGCGCATACGCTCCTCCTTCTCGGCCCGTTTACGCTCAGTGATATCTCTGGAATTGACAATAATTCCACCGATGGCCGCATCGTCGAGTAGGTTTCTGCCGCTTACCTCCAGGAATATCTTTTCGCCATCCTTTTTCATGAAGGTGTACTGAATGGTGATAGAAATACGGGGGTTTTCTATCAGCTGCTCAAACATCTCCTTGAAGTCGCTTTCGCCCTTGCGGGTTAAGCGGTCAAAATCCTTACCGCCCATCATCTCTTGGGGTGTGTAACCAAGAATGTTTGTAACGGATGGGCTAATGTACGTTAGCTGTTTATCGCTATTATAAATTGATATTATTTCGGAGGCATTTTCCAGCAACGAATGTAGCCGTTTCTGGGCATTTTCAACTTCCTTTATTTTTGATTCAAGTTTAGCGTTGGATTTCTCCAGCTCTTCGTGGGTAGCACGCATTTCCTCGGCATTCTGACGCAATTCCTCCTCGTTCTCGCGGAGTTCCTGTGTCATTTGCTGGGCTTCCTGGAGCAACCGCTCAGTTTTATGGTTAATCCGAAGATTGAAAATGGTACGGGCAATAATTTCACCCACCTCCCTAAGGTAACGAATAGTGAGTTCGGGGATTTCATCGTCCAGGGAGGCAAACTCAAGAACGCCTTCAAGCTTTTCATCGGTAATTAAGGGTATCAGAAGCAGGCTCTTAGGTTTTTTGTCGCCCAAAATTCCGGACGATATTGTAACATAATCATCGGGAATCTCTGTACGGTATATAAAGTCGCGCTCATAGGCGCATTCGCCAATTAGCCCTTGCCCCAGCTTAAATTCCTGTTTCTGGTATTTTTTTCTGTTGTAAGCATAGGTGGCCATGTTGATAAGGGAGTTTTTCTCCTCGTCCAATAAATACAACGCCCCCTGAACCATCCCAATGTATTTAATCAGCCGAACCAGGACATCGTAGGATAGTTCATCCAGGTTATGGTGTAGCCGTAGTATGTAGGATATTTCATCTTTACCTTTGGCAATCCAGTTTAGCTCCCCTTCCTTTCTTTGGTTCAGTAAAAGGTTGTCGCGCATTATTACCAGCGACTTGCCCAGTATATCGTCATCGCCACCAACTTCGAATGCCGATTTGTAATCGCCCTCGCCTATTTTTTTGGCAAACAGTGCATTTTTATTGATGTCCTCATCGCGTTGCTTCAGCTCTCTTTCCAGCAAGGTCATCCTCTTATGATGGCCGCTGGCCTGAAGCCATGTAACATAGCCAATGATAATGGGGGCAGTATCAATAATCCACAGTATTCCAATTTTTTTGTGGATGAGCAGTAGGTTCACAATGTTGAATGGAATTCCATCAATGGAAATTTGAATAATCCATGCAGCAACCGGAAAGATTAAACCTACAATAGTTGCCATTGTAACCTTGTGACGGATTACGCTTTTGCTGTTATTTGTTAGAATTCCAAAAGATGTCATATACTAATCCTGGCTAATTGATTTGTTGGAAACTAGTAATTCTCCCAGTTTACGGCCTAATGCCGAAAAAAGTTTTTCATGTTCCGAACCAAAAGGTTTAAATGACGCTAGCTCTATAATCCCAATGGTCTCGTCGCGAGGGCTAATAACTGGTACTATGAGCAAATGCCGGGGGGAGCCTTTCCCTAAGCCCGAAAGAATGGTTAAGTAGCCGTCGGGAACCTTATCGAGGTTCAGCACTTGCCTATTTTTGGCAACCTGGCCCGAAAGGGTTTCTCCCTCGGTATATGAAATTGGCTGCGTTTCAGAAAAGTAGGCGTACCCGGCGGTAAATGAATACTGACCCGTTTCTGAATTCTTCTGGTAGTACAACCCCTGTACAATTTCACATTGTTTTGCCACGTTAGCCAGCAGTAGTTCACCGTACTTCTCCATGTCGTCAGCATTCCCCCGTGGAATTATTAGAGAAATGGTTTGATCGATATCAATTTTAGCTTCCTTTTCATCGCTACTGGCCTCCTTAACCTCGGTTTTAAGGGCCGTATCGAGCGATTGTTTAAGTAACTTAACCTCCTCGTTAAGCCTCGCTACAGCATCCCGTTCCAGGTTAACCAAGAAGTAAAGGATTAGCCCAAGAACAAAAGATAAAAACAGGTACACAGCAAACCAAACCGAAAGGTTTTGCCCCGATATAACGGTTATGTTATATGCCTTGCTAAAGGCAAGCAAAACGCTAATCAGTAGCAACATCAACAGTGCTATTGGTAAATATCTCGATTTTTTGCTGATCAGCTTCATACACTTACATTTTAATATTCTGCAAAAACTTAATGATATCGCTTGTTTTGTAAACAAAATCAACCTTGGTCATCTTCAGCGATGCCTCTGTCATGGTTTTTACCTGACATTCCTCCGGATCCTGAACAACGGCCAAACCGCCCAAATCCTTAATCTTTTTTAAACCATAGGCACCATCGCGGTTGGCTCCAGACAGTATAATGCCAATTAATTTTTCCCTGTAAACCTGAGCAGCCGTAATAAACGACAGGTCAATGCTGGGGCGTGAATGGTTAACGGGCTCCTCTGTTGAAAGGGCAATTTTATTACCCAGCTCAATATACATGTGATAGTTGGCCGGCGCTAGGTATGCCCTGCCGGATTTTATCTGCTCCTTATCGAATGGTTCAATAACCGGAATTCCCGATTTAATGGAAAGGGCCTCTACAAAACCACTTCGCACATGCTTTAGCCTATGGAGGCAGAGGAGAACCGGGAGCGGAAAATTCGGTGAAAGTGAGTGTAAAATTCGGGTGATTACCTGAAAGCTACCTGCCGATCCGCCTATAATTACTGCTTTATACATAAATGCTAAGTGGTTTTACGCTTATAAATCTTTTCGTTATCGTTAAATACGGTAAATTTATTGTTTGCATTTGTATTTTCCAAAGTTTCTTTTATGCCCAACGCCAAAAAACCGCCTGCAACCAAACTGCTGGATAGTTTCTGCAAAATCTTATCCTGTAGCAGCTGGTTATAGTATATGGTTTGATTGCGGAAAATCACAAGCTTTACAGCACCGGGGTCGTTCTCCAGGTTAGTATTTTGCTTAATAAAGATGACATTTTTAACCAGCTCGGTATCAAATACAATGGTGTTCCCTTCCATCCGGTAGTACGATGAGTACTGGAGTTTACCGTTAAGCCGCTGGTAGTTAGCCTCATTTGTCTCCAAATCCTTGGGATCAAGACGTCCGCTCTTTATACGCTGAATACATTTATCGGTAAAAACATTGGCGTAAAGCTGGACGCTATCCAGCAGGTTTAGCTCCTTGAGCATGATGGTAAGGGAATACAACTCCTCCCCAGAATCGAAGGATGCCAGCCAAATTCTGGGTTTATTCGGCGATCCCTTGGTTGTTTCGGGTAAAACCTCATCGCGAAGCACTCTCCAGAACGATGGATCACGAAACATTTCGGTGGTTTCGGGGGTAACATCAAACAAAAATTGGTCTATAAAATCCTTACTATTCTGCAAGCGAGCA
>JBFXEO010000252.1:0-3806 GCA_050180015.1 Bacteroidales bacterium
GAATGCCCGTTTCAATGGAGATAGTTCGCCTGTCCTTTTTGGGTAATTTGAATACTGTTGGTAGCATGTACCCGGTGAGGAGCCCCAGCGCATTATGCGCTATCACTATAAGGGCGATTAGGTGAACATATTTTAGAAAATACTGGAGGTTAGAGGCGAATGCGGCAACAACAAAACCAATAAAAAACACGATGGAGAGAATTTTAATGGGTGCTATAATTTTACCGGTGATTTTTTGAAATCTACTGGCAAACCACATTCCAATAACAATGGGTATGCCAAGCAGTATGAGGACTGTTTTTACCATTTCCCACGGGTCAATTTTTATGGGAATTACCAAGGTTGATGTTTCGGAGTAAAGATTTCCCCAGAAAGCAAAGTTTAGGGGGGTCATAAAAATTGCCGCGATGGTTGTAAATGCCGTTAGGGTAACCGACAGGGCCACATTTCCCTTTGCCATTGACGATACGAAGTTTGAAATATTCCCCCCCGGGCATGCGGCAACAAGTATCATCCCCATTGCAACGCTGGGCGTGGGCCTAATAGCCAGAACTAAAAGAAAGGTGACTAGCGGAAGGGCCAGGTACTGCGATAGAAATCCTACGATTACTGGTTTGGGATTTGAAAAAACAAGTTTGAAGTGTTCTTTTTTGATTTGCAGGGCCACCCCAAACATTATGAATGCCAGGGTTACATTCATAAAAAGTAGCCCGCCGGAGGTGAAGTTTAACCAAATCCAGTCAAGCGTTTCGAGGGTGGACTTGAGATGCGCTTCAACCTTTCTTACTTTACCCCCAACCAATTCCACCCGGTGTCTGCTTGTGTAGTACCAATCTTCACCTTTAACAATGCTATCTGGAGCTCCGGCACGTTTGTAGGCTTCGTTTAGGTTCATCCCAATGCGTAACGATGCTATGGCTGGAACATTTTTTTGCGTACCAGCTTCTCGGAGCAGGTGAATTTTTAGTTTCTTATGCGACTCTGCAAGCCGTATATCTGTTATAGAATTTCCAACTACCGTGGCCTCGTTTTTACCGTAATAGTAATGGGCTACCTCTTCTTTCAGCGATGGGGCACCAACGTTTCTTATAACTTCCGATGAATCCGCCCCCACAGCAATTTGCTTAAGTCTTTTTACGTAGCTCTCTGCATTACAATTCAGTATGATCGCTAAAAGAAGGATGACGTAAACCGTAAACGTTTTTAGTAGATGGCTTTTTTTATGAACCATATTAAAAAAAAAGTTAATTTTTGCTTTTCCCTAAAATAACCTCACGTTACAAAAGTGATCATTTTTTTGAAATTCCAATAGCGCGATTTACGGGTTCGGCAATTATTTTTCTAAAATCAGCCTGGCAATTGCTGATGATTTTTGCGGGGTTACTAACTTTGCCAACTTTAAACTGGCTATGGTCAAAAACCGGAATAGTAAACGATGGTTGGCTCCTGCAGCTATTTTCTTCTCTGCATTTGTTATATGGGGGTTGGTTCGCTTCTTGGCAGAACCCGACCACCGGTATATTGTCCGGGGAATTGATGTCTCGGCCCATACGGGGGAAATTAACTGGCAGATAGTAAAGGGGCAGAGAGTTTCCTTCGTTTTTGTGAAGGCAAGCGAGGGGGCAACGCTGTCCGATAAAAACTATCGAAAAAATTTTTACGGGGCAAAAAGTGTGGGAATTCCCGTTAGCGCCTATCACTTCTTCAACTTTAATCGTGATGGTGAGCGTCAGGCGTATAACTACCTTTGCGTGGTTAGCCTTGCCGATATGGATCTTCCTCCTGTTGTTGATGTAGAGGAATGGGGCAATAGGGTTCGTCGGTCCCGCCGGGAAATTATATCCGATCTAAAGGAATTCATCGCCATAGTGGAGCGGAATGCAGGTAAAAAGTTGATTATTTACACGAATGAGGACACCTACCGGATCTACATCAAGGATAATTTCCCCCAAAACGATATTTGGATATGTTCATTTAACCATAAGCCCGACATTGATGGGCAATGGACTTTCTGGCAGTATTCCCATACCGGACACCTTAAGGGCGTGGACGGTAAAGTAGATTTCAATGTATTTGGCGGAACATCGTTGGAATGGAAAAACTATCTGGGCCGTTAGAAAATCAGCGTACCTCTAATTGGCCATCCAAAGGATTCAGAATTTCTGAACCCTCTGGCAATCCCTGTAAGGGGGCATCATTTGCAGCGAAAAATCTACTTCTTTTTTATGCTGAATAGCCAGGGAAGTAATTCCGGCTCGGCAAAGGCGCTATCCCAGCTGTTATGGTTTGCATTCGGGTAAAGGGTTAGCCGGACATCGCCCCCGTTCTCCTTTATGGCTTTGGCCATAATTTTAGAGTACTCCGGCGATACAACGTTATCCTGCTCGCCATGGAATATCCAGATCTTTACTTTTTTGGCATACTTTTTTGTCGGGACTGGATTCCCCCCACCGCAAATTGGGATCGCGGCGGCAAAAGCATTTGGCATCCGGCTCAGCAGCTCAAAGGTGCCCATTCCTCCCATTGATAATCCTCCCAGGTATATTCTTTCGTCATCAACATATTTTTCTTTGGAAAGATGTTTCACAAGATTTATCAGCATTTTCATGGGGGGTGTTGGTGCCCCTCCATTTATGAATTCAAATGATCGGGTTCCGCCGTTCTCCTCGTTTATAATTACATTTGACCAGTAGCTGCTGGCCTTGCACTGCGGAAAGACAACAATTGCAGGGAATTTTTCCTGCACGGAATCTCTGGCAAACAGCGCGGCTCCATGGGTAAGTTGCATTTGGTTATCATCGCCGCGCTCCCCCGATCCATGGAGGAAAATTACTAAAGGATATTTTTTGTTGGGGTTAAAGTTTTTGGGATACATTATCCGGTATGGAAGAGTGTCAGATTTACTCGTGTAATTTTTTTTCTGGTACAGTTCGTTTATGCCTTGTCCATTGGTCGAGATTACTGCTAGTAGCAAAGACAGTATGGTCAGCTGTGATTTCATGGTGGTATAATTAATTTTTGTAAATATGCTATAAAATACCGTTATCGGCAAACGAGTAGCATTCGTTGTCGGTTATTATTAGGTGGTCAAGCATGGCAATGTCGAATAGGTTTGTCGCTTCCTTTAGCTTTTTGGTGATGGCAATATCCTTATCGCTGGGCTTGGGATTGCCCGACGGATGGTTGTGGGCAATTATAATTGACGATGCAAGGTGTTCCACCGCCACTTTTACAATAATTCTTACATCTACAGCTGTCCCTGTAACACCGCCCTGGCTTACCCTAACCTTGTCGATAATTTTATTGGCCTTGTTGAGCAGTAGCACCCAAAATTCTTCGTGGGGCAAATCGGCAAGCATGGGTTGGAATATCCCGGTTACATCCTGGCTCGATGTAACTCTTTCGCGGGTTAGCACCTCAACAACTTTCCGTCTTCGGCCCAGTTCAAGCGCCGCCAGTACCGTTAACGCCTTGGCTTCACCAATCCCTTTTAGCCGTGTAAGTTGGTGAAGGCTAAATTTCCCCAGTTCGTTTAAGTTGTTTGAGGCAAGGGTTAGCAGGCGTTGTGCTACCGTTACGGCGGTTTCGTCGGAATTTCCCGATCGGAGTAGGATGGCAAGAAGTTCTGCATCGCTAAGGCTGGCAGTCCCCTTCTGGAGCATTTTTTCCCGGGGCCTATCTTCAACAGCCCAATCCTTTATGGTTAGGCGTTTGTATTCCTGTTCCATTTACATTGATGTATGATTTGTTGAAATAACCGAACAATCCAAATATTTATCTAAGGTAGCTAAAATTTTTCTGCCAGA
>JBFXEO010000253.1:0-3805 GCA_050180015.1 Bacteroidales bacterium
AACCATGAACAAAGAAATTTTTAAACTCGAACCGCAGAGACTTTGGAAGCATTTTTACAGCTTAACTCAGATTCCACGACCATCTAAGCATGAGCAGTCCGCAATTGATTTTATGGTGAAATTTGGTAAAGACTTAGGTCTCGAAACCATTGTTGATGAGGTTGGAAATGTAATTATTCGGAAGCCTGCTACTCCGGGAATGGAGAATAGAAAAGGCGTTGTCCTTCAAGGACACTTGGATATGGTTCCCCAGAAAAATAGCGACAAGGTTCATGACTTTGAGAAGGATCCGATTGAGGCTTATGTCGATGGTGAATGGGTTACTGCAAATGGTACTACACTTGGTGCCGATAATGGAATTGGTGTTGCGGCAACAATGGCTGTCCTCGGGGCCAAAGATTTAGTACATGGCCCAATTGAAGCCCTGTTTACAATAGATGAGGAAACTGGCATGACAGGGGCATCTGGTTTAAAATCAGGTGCACTAAACGGGGATATTTTGATGAACCTAGACTCTGAAGATGAAGGAGAACTTTACGTTGGTTGTGCTGGTGGCCTGGATGCTAACATTCAATTCGATTATAAATCGATTACTGTTCCTGCTAATATGTGTGCCTATAAGCTGGCTGTTACAGGACTTAAAGGAGGACACTCAGGAATGGATATTATATTGGGAAGAGCGAACTCAATTAAACTTTTATTCCGGTTTATTTATAGCGCCGAAAAAGAATTAGGGTTGAAAATTGCTTCAATTGATGGCGGAAGTTTGCGTAATGCAATCCCCCGCGAAGCATTTGCTGTTGTTGTAGTTCCTTCTGCTAAATGTGGCAACTTTGAGGAAATGGTTGCTCAATACCTTAATATATACAAAGCAGAATTTTCTGCAACGGAACCTTCATTGGCATTTGTGGCCGAGAAAACTACTATGCCCGCTTCGTTAATTGACGATACTCAGCGTAAGGCTACTCGTGCATTCTTTGGTTGTCCAAATGGAGTTATTAGGATGAGCGATTCTGTTCCCGGTTTAGTCGAAACATCCAATAACCTGGCAAGAGTTTATACCGATGGCAATAAAATCATTGGTCAATGCTTGCTACGTAGTTCTGTTGAGTCTTCAAAAGAGGCTTTGGCCAATAAAATGGCCGCTATATTCGAACTTGCAGGAGCTACTGTTGAATTTACAGGTGGATACCCTGGATGGAAACCCAACCCAAATTCTCCTATATTAAAGGTGATGCAGGATGTTTATAGGAACAAGTATGGTAAAATCCCTGAAATAAAAGCAATACATGCTGGCTTGGAATGTGGTCTGTTAGGTGGAGTATATCCAAATTGGGATATGATTTCATTTGGCCCAACCATCCGTTTTCCACACTCTCCAGATGAGAAAGTGAATGTGGCAACTGTTCAAAAGTTCTGGGATTACCTTGTTGAGGTACTCAAAAATGTTCCGGTAAAGTAAAATTTGATGTTTTTTTGATAGTTTGGAGTCCATCTGCTATTCTCAGATGGACTTTTTTTTTGACTTCATTGAATTATAATATGCGTTTCCGGGCCTGGGGCTCAACCAGCGAAAGCTGAACTACCGGAATTTTGGCTGCAGGAAAAGTTACCATTAATGGAACAAATGTTACATGGTCAAAACCACGATAGTATTCTCTTTTGACTTCAAAACTAATGTTTCTATGTGTTCAGACAGTTCGGGTTGGCGTTTGCTCGTCCCCATGCCCTGACACTATCAGGATAAATTTAGCAATTGGGTTATACTTGTTTCCAAATGCTATCAGCTATTCTTTGAGTTTACCATATCCCAAAGGGTTGCCCATGACATTGTTCATCACATGCCATGGGCAACCACAATGAGGTACAAAATATACTGGTAACCTAATCCTGTTCCGTTGATTATTTTCTTATAGATTTTAATGCAGCTCCCCAGCTTATCAGCTGGTTAAGCAAAGTATTTAGATTGTTTTCGTGTAATGCTGCAGGTTTAAAAACGCTGAAGTTTTCAAAATCGGTAAACAGAGAAAGCAATACCTGTGCCCGAACGTCGGCAACCTGAAGTTCCCCCATAATTAAACGAAGTTGTTCAACTGCCCTTGCTCCTCCTGCCGAACCATAGCTTACAAAACCTGCTGCTTTATTGCTCCACTCAGCATATAAATAGTCCAATGCGTTCTTTAAAGCAGCCGGAAGCGAATGATTGTACTCACCTGTAACAAAAACAAACGCATCGAGCGACTTTATCTTTTCTGCCCAAGCCATTGTATGGGGGTGCATGTATTGTCCAAACGATGCAGGGGCAGGTTCATCCAGCAAAGGCAGATTGTAGTCTTTGATATCTACCAGTTCAAATTCAGCATCGTTTCTTTTTGATGCTAATTCATATACCCATTTTGCTACTGCTTCTGCATTGCGGCCAGGACGCGTACTGCCAATGACAATTCCAATTTTTAACATATTCAATTCTCCGTCAAGTTTACTTTTTAAGTTTTAGCTGTTCTTCAATTTCGTCCAAACGGTCGTTGGCATTGTGAACCATCATGGTAACACGTACAAATGGCATGGCTAACAGCAATAATGCAAAAGAGCTCAACAAGCCGAACCAGTTGAAGTTTACAACATTTACGATTATGCCCGTCAAACCTATTAGGGCAGCAATAATTCCGCCGGGTATTCCTAGCGGACATCTTAATTTTTTCCTTGTTTCCATTGTTTTAGAATTTAACTGATTAAGTAATAATTTAATTTGTTGACCAATTCCTGTTTGGTCGGAACGCTCCTAAATGCAATTTCATTATTTATCAGAAGCGTTGGCACCGAATGTATTCCTAACTTCATAGTCTTTACCATTCCCAAAGGCATGCTTGCATTGGTTTGTTTGAGCTTAAATTTACCTTTGAAATCAACAAGTACATCGTCAAGCAATTTCTTCACTATCTTACAGTTTGGGCAAGTAATTGTATAAAATAGTTCTATTGTAATTGGGTTACTCATGTTTCATATTATTAATTTCACTAAGATAATATGTGTAAACGATATATGTTAAAACATATAAATGAAAAAAAAGGTTCAATGTTTTATTCAAAATAATAGACTTTATATTTATTAACAGGCATTCTTTCACTGTTATTCTGTAATTATGCAGGCCACAGATGCGTTCCGTTACCAGGTCATCGAATCCCCCCTGTTGCATGTTCGACAAGTATCCGAAACTCGGATATTCCGTGGCTTTGCTGTTCCCCTTCCTTGGTCAGCTCCCCACTTTGGTTTTTTTCTTTGGCATTTGGATGCTGACGCCATCCGGGCGGTGACCAATGAATCCGGTACCCTGCCACAGGCTTATACCCCGGGGCAGGTATAGTGGCTGCCGGTCGCCACCCTTTTTGTCATGCACGCCCCCTGCATAGGTTCGGCCCAAAGACACGATCCGTCCATCTGGCAGGGGAAGGGTGTTGTCCTTCAGGCTATGAGTTTTTTACCGCTATAAGATCCTTGGATATGTTCAGCATCCGGTGGACGATGAACCGGACTTTCCACCCCATCGGGAAAAACATCGGGGCAAAGGGGCTGTTCCAGCTTTTGGCTGTTGCGTTCAGGAAGTTCTTTCAGCCTTTTCAGGGCTTTCACAAGTACGGGTATAAAAGGCGTATGGGGCCGTGTCATTGAAAAAGCGGCCGTCTAGGCTTCAGCAGCAGGGAGGGCTTTTTGATAATGGGTAATGAAAAAGCAGAAAAATTTCTCCCTGCAAATCAGCGTACTAGCCTTCGGGGTGAAAAATTACGTATATTTTTTTGTGGTACGG
>JBFXEO010000254.1:0-3789 GCA_050180015.1 Bacteroidales bacterium
TGGGTAATAATCCTGGTAAAACTTTTTGTGATGTTTGCCATCCTCAAGGTATTCTTTTTCCCAAACATTCTCAAGCAAAATTTCAGAACCGATGAGGAGCGCAGCAAGTATGTAATTGAACAGCTAACAACTAAACCTAAATAGCAAAGCGCATGGAACACTTCGATTTATCGTTAGTGAATTGGTCGAGGGCTCAGTTTGCACTTACGGCCATGTATCATTGGGTATTTGTCCCGTTAACATTGGGCTTATCCCTTATTATTGCATTCATGGAAACACTTTACTACAAAACTGGCGACCAGGAGTGGAAAAGGATCACCAAGTTCTGGATGACACTCTTCGGTATTAACTTTGCCATTGGTGTAGCTACAGGTATCATTTTGGAGTTTGAGTTTGGTACAAACTGGAGTAACTACTCATGGTTTGTAGGCGACATTTTTGGAGCACCACTTGCCATTGAGGGCATCATGGCTTTCTTTATGGAATCGACCTTTATTGCTGTAATGTTCTTTGGGTGGAATAAGGTTAGCAAAAAGTTTCACCTAATCTCAACATGGCTGGTAGCACTGGGGGCAAATTTATCTGCACTGTGGATACTGGTTGCAAACGCATGGATGCAATATCCTGCAGGCATGAACTTTAATCCTGATACCGCTCGCAACGAGATGAATAACTTTTGGGAGGTGCTGCTATCGCCTGTGGCAGTGAACAAGTTCCTGCATACCACCTCATCGGGTTATGTACTTGCCGGCCTGTTTGTTGTAGGAATAAGTGCGTGGTACTTACTAAAAGGACGGCATATTTTACTTGCAAAGCGAAGCATCATTATTGCATCGGTTTTTGGATTGATTTCATCTATTTACCTTGCCTTTACTGGTGATGGTTCGGCATACCAGGTGGCTCAAAAACAACCCATGAAGCTGGCTGCCATGGAAGGCCTTTACAAAGGTAAAGAGGGTGCTCCTCTGATTGTCATTGGTGTTCTTACCCCAGGAAAGGAGTATAACGATGACAAAGAGCCATACGTATTCCGAATCCAAATTCCCAAGCTGCTTTCGTTCCTGGGGTATCGGTCGGGTAATGCATTTGTTCCGGGAATCAAAGATATTATTGATGGGAATTACACCTATACCGACCAGGATGGGAAGCAAAAGGTTGCCCTATCGGCCGAACAAAAAATTGAGCGAGGCCGAATTGCCATACAGGCATTAGCTGACTACAGAAACGCCAAGGAAAATAACGATTCCTTGGGCATGGCTTATAACCGAAGGTTGCTCGATGAGAACTTTGAGTACTTTGGCTATGGCTACCTGAACGACCCCAAAAGCATTATACCCAATGTTCCTCTTACCTTCTATAGCTTTCATATAATGGTTGGTCTTGGCTTCCTGTTTATAGCATTTTTCATTTTGATGCTTTGCCTCATCTACTTTAATGGATTTAAAATAAGCAGGTGGCTATTACTCCTATCCATTCTGATGATTCCTCTGGGTTACCTGGCTGGTCAGCTGGGTTGGATAGTAGCCGAGGTTGGTCGTCAACCCTGGACCATACAGGATATCTTACCCACGGTGGCAGCGGTGTCACGTATCGATTCAAGCGCAGTTCAGATTACATTTTTCCTGTTCTTCATAATTTTTACATCGCTACTCATAGCAGAGCTGCGAATTATGTTCACCCAAATTAAAAAAGGACCTAATGATGGAGGTAAGTAGCCATGGTTGATACTACATACATATTTCTACAGCACTACTGGTGGTTTATAATATCATTGCTGGGTGCATTGCTGGTTTTCCTTCTTTTTGTACAAGGCGGACAAACATTGATTTACACACTTGGGAAAACCGAAATGGAGCGTACCATGGTGGTTAACGCTCTTGGTCGCAAATGGGATCTCACATTCACCACATTGGTTACATTTGGTGGAGCGTTCTTTGCATCGTTTCCGCTTTTCTACTCAACCAGCTTTGGTGGGGCATACTGGGTTTGGATGGCTATACTGTTCTGTTTTACTCTTCAGGCAGTGTCGTACGAATTTCGCAGTAAACCCAACAACTTTTTGGGGAGCAAAACCTTTGAAGCATTCCTTTTCATCAACGGGCTTCTGGGGACCGTTCTGCTTGGCACTGCGGTGGCTACTTTTTTCACAGGGTCAGAATTCTCAGTGGCAAAAATCAACCTTACTAACCTGGCTAACCCTACCATCTCGTCGTGGGAAACGCCATGGCATGGCCTTGAGGCAGCATTGAACCTGCATAACCTATCACTCGGGCTGGCAGTTTTCTTTTTGGCAAGAGTGTTGGCATTGCTGTACTTCATGAACAATATCAATCACGATGAACTCTTTGCCCGTTCCCGCAAGCATTTACTATACAACGCAGTTCCTTTTCTCGTATTCTTCCTCACCTTTGTTATATGGCTTTTTATTCGCGATGGTTTTGCTGTAAACCCTGCCACAGGCGATGTATTCATGCAAAAACATAAGTACCTGTTGAATCTTATCCAAATGCCAGTGATATTAGTTTTGTTCCTTGTCGGGGTAGTACTGGTTCTTTGGGGTATAGCTAAATCGTTGCTTAAACCGTACACCAAAGGGATATGGTTTACGGGTATTGGCACTGTTCTTACCGTTCTATCCCTTTTCCTGATTGCAGGCTACAACAACACAGCCTACTACCCATCAACCTTTAACCTGCAACATTCGCTCACCATTTTTAATAGCTCATCGAGTAAGTTCACCTTAACCACAATGAGCATTGTTTCATTGCTCATACCCTTTGTTGCAGCTTACATTTGGTATGCATGGAAGAGCATCAATGCTAAAAAGATTGATGAGAATGAATTAAAAAACGAAACTCACGTTTACTAAAAATTACCTGCTATGAGATTTTTAAACGAAATACTTTGGTTAATAAGCTGGCCAGCTATAGTGTATGTTTCGTACCTATTATCGGTTTGGGCTATCAGATCTTGGGAAAAGAAAAACCCGGAACAAGTAAAATAGATGTAGATTTGAAGGCATAAACATCGGCCTAATGGATGTATATAAACTGCTTAAGTTTAACCGTTCAATTAGGAGTAACCGATTAAAGTTACTCCTAATTTTTATTGCCCACATACTGAACAGACGATACTATTCAGTCAGAATCGATCCTATTTTAGGGTGTAACCTGCGCTGCCTGATGTGTTATTTTAGTCGGGACAGGAAACCACTACCCGAAAAATTTTCAGCTATTGATTTCGAGATGCTGGCAAAAAATCTTTTTAGAAATGCCTTACAGGTTGTGGTAGGATGCGGTGCCGAACCAACCATACACCCCGGCTATATCAACCTAATCAAACTTGCTGGTTTGTATAAAGTACCACACGTAGCTCTGGTTACCAATGGGCAGCTAATCACTTTAGCCGATCTGCAAGCTTTAGCCGATACCGGATTACATGAACTTACGCTTTCGGTTCATGGCACCGAAAAACATTCCTACGAATACTTCATGGTGGGGGCAAAATGGGATAAACTTCATACCCTCCTTCAAAACATCAAACAGCTTAAAGCTGAAAGGAAAATAGCGTTTACCCTACGAATCAACTACACAGCTAACCCCGATAACATCTATGAGCTTGAAAACTTTTTCACTGTTTTCGGGGAATACCCCATAAACATCCTTCAGGTTAGACCCATAATGGACATTGGTGGGGCCTATTTTTCTCCATTCACCAGTGATAATATCTCAAATTACTATCAAGCTCTTGACACCCTCCGCTCCGAGTGTAACAAGCGGGACGTTACTC
>JBFXEO010000255.1:0-3751 GCA_050180015.1 Bacteroidales bacterium
TGAGGCTGTCTCACGCTTGAGAAAACAAGGTGAAAAGGTCTCGTTACTGATTGCTAAAACTTTGTTGCCAATCCCCCATGTTTATATCGATATAGCCAATAGATACGAGAGGGTGGTAGTTGTTGAGGAGAATTTTAGTGGTCAACTCCGCCAATTACTATTTGGCGCAGCCGGACGTAAAGGCGTTAGCGGGGTAAATGCAATTGCAAAAATGATTAATCCAACTGAAATTATTGAGGAGGTTATGCGTCATGAGTAGTAAGCAATTTTTAACCGGAAACGAGTTGCCTTTCTGCAAAGGCTGTGGACATGCTGTTGTTACTCAGAATACCGAGAAGGCCTTACAAAAAATGGATATAGATCCTCTTGATGTAATTCTGGTTACCGATATAGGCTGTCATGGAATTGTTGATAAAAACTTTCTTACCCATACAGTACACGGATTACATGGACGCTCGTCGGCACTGGCTGCCGGTGTTGCTGCTGGATTAAATAACCCCAGTAAAAAGGTTATTGTATTTACCGGCGATGGTGGTGCAACTATTGGTATGCAGCATCTTATTGGCGGAGCACACTTGGGTTTTAACATGACCGTTGTTGTACACAATAACATGCTTTATGGAATGACCGGAGGGCAACCCTCAGAGTTTACACCCTGCGGTTTTAAAACCCCGACCTTACCAGAGGGCAGCACAAAGGCAGGCTACGATATTTGCGAATTGATGGTTGCTGCCGGAGCCTCGTACGTTGAGCGTATTGTGGGGATTGGCGATTATTCCGATTCTTTGGTTAAGTCTTTCTCGTCCAATGGTTTATCGCTGGTTGAGGTTATGGAGATTTGCCCGAGTTATGGCGTAAAGTCCAACCCTGGAATGAAACTTTCCAAGTTGGTTGAGGATGCCGGTTGGGCTGTTAAAACCTTTGTTTCGGACAAGGAACATGCGTTTAAAACGCCACATAATGCGGAGCCAAAGAGCTTAATATCGTCTAAGTATGAGGTTGAGGCAAAGTACGGCAGCAAGCTAGATAAACCAATGAGTATTATGCTGTCCGGTTCTGCTGGCGAAGGAGTTCAGTCTGCGGCAGAATTTTTGGCAAAGGCAGCAATACTTTCAGGTTTACACGCCACCAAAAAAGGTAGTTATCCTGTTACCGTTGGAGTGGGATTTTCTGCATCGGAAGTAATTATATCACCTGACGATATTTTTTACTCCGGATCACCAATCCCTGACGTATTGATAATTACATCCGTTGATGGGTTGAACTATGCAAAGGCAGCCGCTGGCAGAATGAATTCAGGTATCATTTACATAGATAGCACGTTGGATGCTCCACAAACCAAAGCAGGGGTTGTAAAAGTTCCTTTCCGCGAGAAAGTTGGTGCGCGTAGTAGTGCCATGTATGGAGTATTCTATCTAATAAACCAAAAGGGCATGTTTGACATGGATGCCATTAAAGAAGTTTTCCTTTCGAATAAAATATCCGAGAAGGTTAGCATTGATACCATGATGCAATTTTAGCCGTAGTTCTCAGGCAGCTGGATGTTTCCTTCGACGGCATCCGAAATAGTGAACCCAGCGAAAACACCTCGCTGGGTTCTTTTATAGCGCAAACTTAGGCTATTTCAGCCATTTATCGAGCCATCCTTTAAATTCACGCTGCCATAAAATTCCATTCTGAGGTTTTAAAACCCAGTGGCTTTCGTCGGGAAAGAATAGAAATCGGCTGGGGATACCCAGCATTCGTGCAGCATTGAATGCAGCCATGCCCTGTGTGTAAGGGATACGGAAATCTTTTCCGCCGTGAACAATAAGAATTGGAGTATCCCAGTTCTTAACAAACTTATGCGGGCTTTGGGCAAAGCTGTGCGTTGCAACCTTGTTATCGGTTTCCCAGGGTGCACCGCCATTCTCCCATTGATCAAAAAACATTTCCTCGGTTGTCATGTATTCCATCTCGGCATTGAACACGCCACAGTGAGCAATAAAAGTTTTAAAGCGTTTTTTGTGATTGCCGGCCAGCCAAAAAACAGTTTGCCCGCCATAACTTGCCCCAACTGCGCCCAGTTTATTTTCGTTAACCCAGGGTTCCTGCTTAACCTCATCAATGGCAGATAGCAAATCCTGCATCTCCTGTCCACCATGATTTTTGCTTATTTGATCGGTCCACGACTGACCAAAAGTAAGCGTGCCCCGGCGGCTAGGTGCAACAACTACATAGCCATTGGATGCCATTATTGAAAAATTCCAGCGGTAACTCCAGAACTGGCTTACTGCGCTTTGCGGACCTCCTTCGCAGTAAAGTAACGCCGGATATGCTTTTGTACTGTCGAAGCTGGGTGGTAAAATTATCCATGTATGCACCATCTGTCCATCGGTCGATTTAATCCACCGCTTCTTAACCGTTGGCATATTCAACTTGCCAAGAATATCTTTATTGACAAACGAAATCTCTGTTTCGCTGCCAGTCTTCGGATCAATACTATATAGTTCGGCAGGTTTAACAATGGACACTCTGTTACCTATGATATTATCGCCCGCCAGGGCAATTGCGTTGTAATCGTGCCAACCCTGTGTAACAGCAGCGGGAGTTTCATCCGTAAGTGAGATTGTATAAACCTGATAGGTGGCCTCTACTCCGGCAATAAAGTAAAGTGATTTACTGTCCTTTGTCCAAAGAACATTCGATACAGAATTATCAAAATTTCTGGTTAGATCAACTTTGTCGCCAGTGGCTAAATCCATAACGAGCAAACGCTCCTTGTCGGCTTCAAAACCTGCCCGTTCCTGCGATACCCACGCTAGTTTTGTACCATCGGCTGAAAATACCGGCTGCTTATCATAACCAAGCATGCCTTCGGTAAGATTTTTTGTTTGTCCTGTTTCAATGTCGTATAGGTATATATCAGAATTGGTGCTAAATGCGTAATCCTTTCCAACTAACTTTTTACAGGTATATGCAATCTTTCGGCTATCGGAACTCCACGAAACTTCCTCCATTCCGCTAAATGGTTTCATAGGGCTATCGTAGGGTTCATCCTTCATAATATCAACCGCATTATCAATTTTTGACGCTTTAAAATCGGCATAAAAAACATGACTGAACAAACTGTCCTCCCACGTATCCCAATGTCTATACATTAAATCATTATAAATCATTCCGCTTGTATTTGGCAAATCAGGATTCATATCGGTAACACTTTTACCTGCCTTAACTTCCGAAACAAAAAGTATCCTGCGGCCATCGGGCGACAGGGAGAATCCATTGATATCATCGGCAAAGCCGCCAACCATTCTGGCGGACTTTCCATCTGCACCAACGGTCCATAATTGGGAGGCTCCACTTTCGGTAGATAGGTATGCAATGGTATTGTCATCAATCCATTGTGGATTATACTCCTGGCCAACGGTATGGGTCAATTGTAATTTATTGGAGCCATCAACTCCCATAACGAACAGTTCGCTATTCCCCTTATTTTCCTTTACAGAATACCATGTAACGGTATAAGCCACAAGTTTTCCGCTTGGCGAAACAGCCATTTCGCCAATACGGCCAAATGACCAAAGCACCTCGGGGGTAAGTAATCCATCGTGTGTTACAGGGTTACCCGGACCAATGGGCTCCGATTTTACATCTGTTTTGGAGTTGCAGGATTGCAATGAGAGAATAACGGTTAGCGGTAGAAGTGCTAACAATAGCTTATTAATTTGCATGGTTAATTATATTTATGGTTGTTGTGTTTAAACTTTAC
>JBFXEO010000256.1:0-3721 GCA_050180015.1 Bacteroidales bacterium
GATGCGAGCCCAAAGGCCAGCTATTACCACACTAAAAAAGAGTAATTCAACAATAATCGATGTGGCCAAAAATTTATTTACATCGCTTTCCTTTTTCAATAAGAGCGATTTGGTGATGATATGTGGCTGACAAACTACGGCTAACCCAACTACCATTTGTGCAAAAATAATTTCATAAAAGTCTCTAAAAAGTGGGCTTTTAGGATTGGTTGGTTTGGTTAGAGAGGGATCAATTGATGAAAGTTTATCAATAAAAGCTCCGAATCCATCGTTCAGGTGATGAATTCCCGAAAATATCAAAATAATGGCTACCACTATCATAATTAGAGCCTGTATGGTATTGGTATAAACCATAGCATTTGCTCCACCAAACATCATATAGCCAAATACAAATAATACAATTACGGCAAGGACTGTAATTTCGTTAGCGTTAAGTGCACTGGCAAATACTTTGGTTAAAGCCACAAGAATTAAAACAATAAAGGTGATAAGTAAAACAGAAAGTATGGCAATGAAAAGAGCATACGATTTGCTGTTGTACTTTTTTTCCATCCAGCTGGCAATAGAAACCGCACTTACCGATTGTCCAAAATGTCGAAAACTTTTTGTGAGAACTGCCAATGCTACTACGGTGGCCAATGGGAAAAAAACTGCATATGAAAGCACACCGCTAATTCCGTAGTTTGCTATCAATCCGGGATTGATAACAAAGGTTGCAGCGCTGGTTATTGCTGCTGCCAGGGAAAGACCCACCGAGTAAGGTGAAAACGACACGCTTCCGAGTGCATAATCTGTCATGCTCTTTACTCGACGTGCTCCCCTGATAACAAAGTAAAGAATGGCGCCAGAATACAGCGCTATAAGTAACCATGTTCCAAAAACTTGCTCGTTAGTTGCCATAGGTTTGGTATATTAAATAAAATATAATTCATAGATATAGGTTAGGCAATTGATGTTCATAGTTGCATCTATGGTTCAAACATTTATATTGTGATTCCTCCATCTACGCTCAGAACTGCCCCATTGATATAAGCGGCCTCATCGCTTGCCAGGAAAAGGTAAGCAGAAGCAATTTCATCGGGTAGTCCTAAACGACCTACCGGGACCTTTTGCTCCATGGCTTTTAGGACATCCTCGGGCATTTTTTTTACCATTTCGGTTGCAATGAAACCGGGTGCAACCGCATTTACGGTTACCCCTTTCCGTCCAAATTCTTTGCCCCAGGTTTTAGTCATACCAATTAGTCCAGCCTTAGTAGCCACGTAGTTGGTTTGGCCAAAGTTTCCGTAAAGTGCAACAACCGACGATGTGTTTACAATACGGCCATACCCTTTGTCAACCATGTAAGAGCTAACACACTTGGTGCAGTTAAAAACCCCCGTCAGGTTTACGTCGATAACCTCCTGCCACTGCTGGGGGGTCATCTTTTTTAAAGTGGAATCACGGGTAATTCCTGCATTATTTATCAGAATATCAATTCTCCCATACTTACCAATAACACCGTTGGTTGCTGCTTCAACCTCATTGAATTTTGTCGTATTAACCCTAATAAACTCTGCATCTCCTCCATTTTCTTTTATTTCGGCAACGGTTGCTTTACCCTTTTCCTCATTCATATCCCAAATTATCACGGTTGCGCCTTCATTCGAAAAACGTATGGAGGCCGCTTTGCCAATGCCATCGGCACCGCCGGTAACAATAGCAATTTTATTTTCTAATCGTTTCATGGTAACTATTTTAATGTTTAAACGTTTTCAACAATTAAAGCACTTCCCTGCCCTCCGCCAATGCACAGTGTAGCCAGTCCAATGGCTGAATTTCTGCGCTTCATTTCATAAATGAGGGTGGTGAGGATACGGGCTCCAGAAGCTCCAATTGGATGCCCCAATGCAATGGCTCCGCCATTAACATTTACTTTATCGGGATTCAGGTTTAGGTCGCGAAGCACTGCTATTGACTGAGCTGCAAAAGCTTCGTTAGCTTCAATAAGATCAATATCGTTTATTTGCATTTTAGCCTTTTGCAGGGCAATTCGAGTAGCTGGTACAGGACCATAGCCCATAATTTTGGGGTCAAGGGCTGCATTCCCGTATGAAACTATCCTAACCAGTGGTTTGAGGCCTAATTCTTTTGCCTTTTCGCCCGACATAACTATTAGCATGGCAGCTCCATCGTTTATTCCCGAGGCATTACCAGCCGTAACAGTACCATCCTTTTTAAAGGCAGGGTTTAACTTTTGTAATTGCTCAAGGGTAACGCCATGCCTGATAAATTCATCGGTTCTGAATCGGATTGGATCGCCTTTTTTTTGAGGTATTTCAACGTGAACTATTTCAGGGTCAAACTTACCCGCTTTTTGTGCGGCTTCGGCCTTTTGCTGGCTTCGCATTGCAAATACATCCTGTTCCTCGCGGCTTATGTTCCATTGTTCAGCAATGTTTTCGGCCGTAATCCCCATGTGGTACTGGTTAAAAGTGTCGGTTAGGCCGTCGTATATCAAGCTGTCAATTAACTGACCATGTCCCATGCGATAACCATTCCTTGCCTTGTTGAGCAAATATGGGGCGTTAGTCATACTTTCTGTTCCTCCTGCAAGGATTACATCGGCATCGCCAAGCATGATGAATTGTGCAGCCATGGAAATTGTCCGTAATCCCGATCCACACACCATATTAATAGTCATAGCTGGTGATGTTTCGGGCACACCTGCTTTTATGGCTACCTGACGGGCAACATTTTGACCAAGGCCAGCTGATAAAACATTGCCTACAATTGTTTCATTTACCTCGTTAGGGTTGATTCCAGCACGAGCTATTGCTTCACGTGCTGCCACGACTCCTAACTCAACAGCACTAAATGCCGATAGGCTGCCATTGAAATTACCTATGGCTGTTCGGGCTGCTGATACAATTACAACTTCTTTCATTTTTTAGGGTTCTTTAGTTCGTTTCTTTCCACGAAGTAAATAATAGCCAAACCCTAATGACCAGCCCGCTAAAATTTCATATATGTTGACTTATTCATAAACAATTGGCAATAAATAACATATTTAACTGATAAATAAATAGATAAAAGTGTTGAGTATTGAGTTGACATATTTATTGGGAGTAAAAAAAAACCGCTCCAGGGAGCGGTTTTGGTTGTCCTGCCAGGGGTCGAACCTGGACTCTTCTGATCCAGAGTCAGACGTGTTGCCAATTACACCACAGGACAGTATGTATATATCGCTGCAAAGATAATGTTTTTAAAAATTTACTTGCAAAATATTTTATATTTTTTGCCGTAATCCCCTTACAAAGGGCAGAAGCCAGCTACTTGCCAGCTATTTTTGCCCATGTGTCCTTTAGGGTTACGGTTCGGTTAAATACCAGGTGTTCAGGGGTTGAGTCATAATCCACGCAGAAGTAACCAAGCCGTTCAAACTGGAACTTATCCAGATGTTTAGCATGTTTAAGCGAGGGTTCCAGGTAGCCATCACCAATGGTTAACGAATTGGGGTTGAGCGACGATTTCCAGTCCTGACCTTCGGGAACATCATCGGGATTGGATAAGGAAAAAAGCCTGTCGAACATTCGAATTTCGGCTTTAACCGCTTGGGGTACGGAAACCCAGTGGATTGTTCCCTGAACCTTTCGCCCGTCGGGCGAATTGCCACCGCGCGAAGCAGGATCGTAGGTGCATCGGAGTTCGGTAATGTTCCCTTGCGCATCCTTGATAACCT
>JBFXEO010000257.1:0-3708 GCA_050180015.1 Bacteroidales bacterium
ACGACAGAACGAAATGGGAGAAATAAGAACACATATCGGTGTTAATCACCATGTACACAAATCCAGACCAGTGGAAATTATGAAAATCTTTATATATCTCGTACCATCGTGCTATCGTGTTATCTCTCAATCGAGCGTATTTTTGGTTTGCATGCAATGAAAGAAACTTTTCGGAGGTGGCCCACCTATGATATATGAACGGCATTTTGTATATTGCCAATCAAAATAGCGCATTGTGGAGTTACTCATATACAGTAGGCAAACAAGCCCCCGGTTGGAATACACATGCCGATTCCTATTCAAGGATATACTCCGTATGCCCTACCGACTATCGAGCTCTTACTCCGAGGCATCGGCTTACAAGGGGCCAGTACTGAGCTACGAGAGGCGGCCAATACCCGGTTCAATCAGTATTTGTCCATCACATATCTTGTTTGATACAGGCATCAGCAATATTCCCATGGAAGTTGGCGAATGGCACGGAATACCCGCTTTTCCCCTTACCCTGAATCATCACAAAGCCGATATCCCCTTCGACTTACTTGCCGGTGCATTCTACATGGTAACCCGCTACGAAGAATACCTACCACACAAGCCTGACAGGCACGGCCGATTCAGGGTAACCAGCAGCATTGCCTACAAAAATGGTTTCCTTGAAATGCCTGTTGTCGATTTATGGGCATTTGAACTACTCAACACCATTAAGGAAAGATTTGGAATCACGCATGTCAAAAAGCGTAATTTCAAAAGCCAGATAACCTTTGACCTTGATTGCGCCTTTGCATTCACGGGAAAAGGTTTTATAAGAAATATGTTGGGTTTCACTAAATCGGCTCTTACCTTTGATTTTAAAAAAGCAAATCAACGATTTAAGGTTTTAACGGACAAGGAAAAAGATCCCTTCAACATATACGATGATTTATTTTCGATACTGCCAACCGGTGAAGCCACAAAATGGTTTGTACACGTTGGCAGCTGGGGTAAATACGATAAACAGGTTAACACCCGAAGTGCATCTTTCTTAAATCTTATCAATAAGCTATCGTCGCGATATCCCATTGGGATACACCCCTCGTATAAAACATTTTTAAGTGACACCAATTTCCGCGAAGAGCTGTCGAAACTTGTCGGCATACTCGGGCAGGCAGTTACGGCATCGCGTTTCCACTACCTACGTCAAAGTATCCCCTACTCTTACTATCCGCTAATCAGAGCTGGAATAACCCAGGAATACTCCATGGGTTATGCCGATAAACCAGGTTTTAGAGCGGGTACATGTACCCCCTACCTTTTTTTCGACCTATTCGAAAACATTCCCAAAAACCTTAAGATTTTCCCATTTGCGATCATGGATAAATCGCTGCTTAACATTGCCCGGCATAATCCCAACGAAGCCCTTGAAATTATTAAACGATTAGTTCAGGCTGTTAAGAATGTCAATGGTAATTTTATCAGCATTTGGCATATCGATTATTTGGTCGAAAATAACACAGGTATCAACCTACTTGGTTTACTTAGCAAAACGATTGAAATGTGCAAAAATGAGTAAGAACCTGAATATTGATTTTTTTCACCGTCACGAAATTGACGACGAGCGATGGAATAGGAGTATCGACAAGGCCTTTAATGGTAACATTTACGCATACACCTGGTATCTGGATGTGGTCTCACCTGGCTGGGGCGCATTGGCCACTACCGATTACAACTACCTATTCCCTCTACCTGTAAAAAAAAAGTATGGCATTAGCTACATTATTCAGCCCTTACTATGCCAGCAATTAGGTCTTTACTCATCAAAACACATTTCGCCTGACTTAACTGACCAGCTCATTGAAAGCATACCCTCAAAATTCAGGTATGTGAATATCAACCTAAATATTCATAACAAAACGGAAAAGTATAGTAACCACACTACCCGTCGTAAAACATACATGCTCGACCTGCTCAACTACAATGAACAAACATTTAAAAATTACAACCAAAACACCAAAAGAAATATTTTTAAAGCCATAGCCCATGATCTAACGTTTACCCCCTTGCTCAACCCAAACGAATTTCTGAAAGTTTACAGGCAGTATGGGTTTATGGTAGATCGTAAAAAGGATATTAAAACCATAGAAAAGCTAATTGAAACCCTTATTACCCATAATAAAGCAATCATAGCAGGGGTGGCTGACAAGAATAGCCAAACTGGGGCTGTGGCCCTATTTGCCGAAAGCCATAACACATTGCATTACCTGCTTGGTGCAGCAGAACCAGAAATAAAGAAGAAAGGGGCAATGTTTTTTACGATGGATGGAGTAATACGCAATAACTCAGGAATGGATAAAGTTTTAGATTTTGAGGGTTCCATGATTCCATCGATCGAAAGGTTTTTTAGCGGTTTTGGGGCAAAACCTTGTATATATTTAAACTATCAACAAAACACATTACCTGCCGGCGAAACCCTGGTAAAATTAAAACAAAAACTAAACCTAATTTAAGCTTATGCTGTCGATATCGAAAGTTTCACTAAATGAGCTCAAGCTATTTAACGATGTTACGGGTTTAACCGAAATGGAGTTTTTACCCATCAGCAAAGCACGGGCCATATCGTTCATGGCAAATCCACGAGCCAAATCGAACGAGAATGTGCTATACCAGGCCCATTGGAACGACGAGCTGGTCGCCTACCTTACCGTACTCCCCGATACGGCATTCGTTAATAATCATCCTGTACAATTTGCATGGATTAGCGGAGCATGGGTTCATCCAAATTATCGAAGGCAAGGAATTGCAACAAAGCTGATTGACACGGTAGTTTCGGATTGGAATGGAATGCTAATGGCTACCAACTTCTCACAAATCACAGGAGCTGTTTTTGAAAAAACTAAAACTTTTAGAACAGTAAAGCTAATTGAAGGGCAAAGATTTTACCTTCGAAAAACGCTTCTCAGCTCATACAGCTGCTATAAACATTCAAATAGCTATAAGTACCTGGTTGAAAAAACAATCAACCTGTTCAACTACTCAACGCTAACCCGAAAATTCCTTAGCCTTCCGAAAGGTGTTGAGATTGAATACCTTATTCGACCCGACGAAGAAATAATCCAGAAGCTTAGGCTGTCAACAACCAACACTCTTACCCAACGAGGGGCCGAAGAAATCAACTGGATTATCCGCTACCCGTGGCTAATCAATGGCTTACTGCCCGATAGGGCAGCGCAAAAATTCTTTTTTGCCTCGGTAATACCATCGTTTACCTGCTACCTGGTTAAGGTTTTTAGGGATGACGAGCTTATTGGCGTTTTACTCATGCAGCATAGTAATACCCGTTTTACCATTCCTTACTACTGGTTTGATGACAAAACCGAAATCGTGATGGCTAAAGTTATACTTTTGCACGCATCAAAATGCAAGGCTTCGTTTATCAACATATACAACCAAAAAATTATAAATGCCATGCAGGAACTTAGGGTGTTTTACTTTTATAGCAAAAGAAGAAGCCGGCAATACATTGCCGCCGACAACATGGTGAATATAATTGGCAATAACTTCAACTTAATGGATGGCGACGGCGATTCCGCTTTTATATAGCTATTCCATCAAGCTTTCAAAATCGATTTCGACCGACTGTTCGATTTCTGCTACTTTTCCCTTTTCGCATTTCAGGGTACGAGCCGGAAACTTTTTGATGATCTGGGTATTATGGGTTGCCATCATTACTGA
>JBFXEO010000258.1:0-3707 GCA_050180015.1 Bacteroidales bacterium
TTCTTTGACAATATCGATTTTTCCGATAGCCGGTTGCTACGGACTCCCATTCTGGAGGGGAAAATAAACACCTATTTCGACAGGGTTCTTATTCCACAACCCGACAGCATTATTCCCCAGGTTATCGACATAATTGAAAAGTCGAAGGCCAGCAGGGATGTTTTCCAGTACGTTCTTTCGTACTTGTCCAACAAGTTTATTACATCCGAAAGGATGGGGATGGATGCGGTTTTTGTTGCCCTGGCAGAAAAGTATTACTTAGGCGGGCAGGCATGGTGGGCCGACGACAAAATGCTTGAAAAATATGCCGAACGGGTAAACGCGCTGAAACCAAATTTAATTGGAAATACCGCACCCGATCTCTGGCTACCCAACCCTTACGGCAAATATTTTAAGCTAAGCGAAACCAAGGCAAAGGTTACCGTTGTATATTTTTGGGATCCGGAGTGCAGCCATTGCAAAAAGGTAACACCGGAGTTGAAGAAAACCCACGACAAATACAAATCCAAAGGGTTTGAGGTTTACGGTGTTTACACTCAAGGCGATCAGCCCAAATGGATGGACTATATTGATAAAAACGGGCTAAGCTGGATTAACGTATGGGATCCGACCTTCAGCTCCAACTTCCGTAAACTTTACGATATTTACTCAACCCCGGTTATCTACGTTCTGGACTCAAACAAAAAAATTATCCTAAAAAGGATTAGCGAGGAAACGCTCAACCAATTTCTTGAGCAAGAACTTAAATAATACCCCTGAATTATCCGGTATTCGTTCTGAATCTAGGTTCCAATACCGTTTAGTTAAACAACAGCAGTAACATTACTCGGAGCCATTCAGACAGGCTCAACGCTCCGTATTTTGTACACTCTGAACTTGTCCGAGTGCGTATAATCGTTTCTTTAAAAACGACACTTATTTTTATTGAATTCTTTTATCCTCTCCAGCTCCTATGGCAACCCGCCCATTTCCGGGATATTGATGTTTTTGAACATATTTTCAAAATTTTCATCGATTTAATTTCAAATTATAACCATAAGAACAGATATTCGCAAAATTGTTAATTTCTTTTTGATCACCGAGAGAATATAATGAGTAATTTGGCATCCGAAATTTTAAAATCACTTTTTTATTTGAATTTTTATGGGAAGTTTACTTACTAATACCTATTTCTGGGTTGTTGTTGCATATTTTGCTGTAGTGCTTTTTATCTCATTTTTTACAAAAAAAATGGCAAGCCGTTCTTCCGCCGATTTTCTTGTTGCCGGAAGAAATTTAGGCGTTTTGGTTTGTTCAATTGTTGTAGCTGCTGAGTGGTTAGGCGGATTAAGCACCATAGGTGTTAGTGAAAAAGCATTTCACACCCTAACATTACAGCCAATACTTTACAACATCTCCACTGCAATTGGTATGATAATTTTGGGTTTTACTTTGGCTAAACACTACAGGGAGAGACACGTACATACGGTTAGCGAAATGATTGAAAGCATTTTTGGGAAAAAGGCCCGGAGCATTTCTGCAATCGCATTTCTTATTGCTTTTATAACTTTAGCATACGTTGAGTTAACCACCTTTGCTACCGTTCTGTCTCCAATATTCGGGATAAGTTGGGTTTGGGCCGTTGTGCTGGCCGCATCAATAACAACTATTTACACTTATGTGGGAGGCATGCATGCCCTAACAATTGTTGCCGTTTTAAACCTTATAGTAAGATACGTAGGGTTAGGTATTGCTTTAATTGTAGGTTTAATTGCAATAGGGAAATTCTCGAATCTCTCTGCCCGATTGATAGAATTAGGAGCTCCTCAAAACTACTATAACCCGTTTAGCATTGGATGGACTGCTGCGTTTAGCCTTATTCTTGGTGGAATATTTGGTGGAATGGCAGCGCAGGCCAGCATTCAGCCAATATTCGCTGCCAAAAACCCATTAACGGCAAAAAGGGCTGCCATTTTATCGGCTGTGTTTATTGCTCCGTTTGGTATAATTACCGGGATACTTGGCTTGATGGCTCGCAGTGGTTTTTTCTTTGAAGTGGGCCCGAATTTCGATGCAAAGATGGCTTTGCCTACGCTACTTATGACCCCAGAATTTATACATCCTGTTTTGGGTGGCCTTGCCATAGCCGCAATACTTGCTGCGATTTTGTCAACTATTGGTCCTGTAAGTTTTGCCATAGTTACCATTGCAACTAAAGATATTTATCACGGATTGATTAACAGGAATGCCTCCGATGAAAGCATTCTGAGATTTGCCAAACGCTTGGTTATCCTGGTAAATGTTGTTACCGTGCCAATGGCATTATTCATCAAGGGTGCAATTCTCGATGCTGGATATTTTTCCTACGCAATCAGGGCAATTGGGGCCATTGTGGTATTGCTGGGTATTTATAGGATAAAGTGGATTTCGCAGCATGCCGTTCGCTTTGCATTTATTGGTGGAATGTTAGCCATTGTTCTAAGCATTATTGCAAAAAAATACGGTTGGTTTGATATCGATAAAACCTATGCAAGTATTATTGCAACCATATTCTTTATCATTGTAGGAAATTTATATACCAAGTATTTTGCAAATAAAAAACAGCTGTCTAAAGCGTAAAAGCCATGAATCAACCGTTGAAGGATATTAAGGTACTGGAGTTGGCAAATGTGCTGGCAGGGCCGAGCGTTGGTGTGGCATTGGCCGAGTTGGGCGCAACTGTAATAAAGGTCGAAAATTCAATTACCAATGGCGATGTTACCCGAACCTGGAAGCTTACAGCCGAGGATCCTAATACAGATATATCGGGGTATTTCAGCTCTGTTAATTGGGGGAAAAAATCCTTGGCATTAGATTTAAACCAACCCGAAGGACTTGCGATAGTTTATCGTTTGGCAAAAGTTTCCGATATTGTTATAGCTAGCTATAAACCCGGCGATGCCGAAAAGTTGAAGGTTGATCATAATACTCTTAAATCATACAACAAATCAATAATATACGCGCATATCACCGGTTATGGATTGAATAATAAACGGGCCGGCTACGATGCAATAATACAGGCCGAGAGCGGTTTTACCTTTATGAATGGAGAGCCCGATGGTCAACCCGTAAAAATGCCTGTTGCATTGATGGATGTTCTTGCGGGCCATCAACTCAAAGAGGCGATTCTTTTAGCTCTATTAAATCGTGAGCGTAATGGAGTTGGTGCTTATGTCGATGCCAGTTTAGTAAAATCGGGAGTTGCGGCGTTATCGAATCAGGCAACAAACTGGCTGGTGGGGAACTGTATTCCTCGGCGGATGGGTTCCGATCATCCCAATATTGTACCTTACGGTACTCTTTTTTATACACGCGATGGAAAACCAATTGTATTGGCAGTTGGTAGCGATAAGCAGTTTTCTGAACTTTGCTCAATTCTGGGTAAACCTGAAATTGCCTCCGATCCACATTTTGCCAATAACTTTAACCGAGTAATTAATCGGGTGGAATTAAAGTCTATACTTCAAGAATTAATATTAAAAGTAGATAGGGATAATTTTCTTAATCAACTTGAAAAAAAGTGTGTACCTGCTGGGGGCGTTTATGATATGCAGGAGGTATTTGATCAACCCGAGGCAAAATCGATGATAATGAATGGAAAAACCACCTCGGGAATGGATATTAAGGGATTGAGAACAGTTGCCTTTTCGTTTAATACGGATAATGGTAAACCAGATCGGAAGAGCTCA
>JBFXEO010000259.1:0-3681 GCA_050180015.1 Bacteroidales bacterium
TTTTCTTCTAAATTGGTTGGATACTGAACTGTAATTGTTGGAATGTCAATTCCTGATGATGTTTTCGCTTGCCTGTTATTGTTAACCACAACATGAAGGATTACGTTGTTGTAACTTTTATCGGAGTGATGTCCGTGAGTGTACCAATCTGACGCATCGATGTGCATTTCAACATTTCCAACCCATAGTGTATTGCCAATCTTCACTTTTGCATTAAAAAAATCGGGACCCGCATTGCGGTTATGTTCTCCAGGGTCAATTATCTCAATTGCCTCGTTGGAGTTGGTTTTTATGCCATTGAACAAAAACGGCTTGTATTTCCAGATAAAATGCAGCAGATATTCGTTCATTTTGTTAGTTGGTTATATCTGCTATCAATATAGTAAAAAAGATTGACATGATGATTTGTGTCCGAGAATCAATTTGTATTTATTCGAGTAAATCGAAAGAAGGGTTTATTAGCCTACAGACGAGTACCGTATCCACTCCTATACTGGTAATTTAATAATCCAATCTTGCCGTATCCTCTAATTATACGGATAAACCATTATTAATTGTTTGAAATATAGCGATGCAGTAGTTACTTTTGGAAAAGTAAAATGACGTTGTGCCGATTTTCTTTTAGAGAAAATAGCCATGACCTAAAATCAAAACCAATGAAGAAGTTTTTAATTCTATTTATCATTTTATTCAGCGTACTTGATTTACAATGCGCAAAGGTGAAGCGTGTGGAACCCCTTAACTGGTGGGTTGGAATGAAAAACTCTGACCTTCAACTCCTTGTATATGGGGATGATCTTTCTGGTTTAACTCCTGAAAAAATAAGCTATCCTGGGGTTACTTTAGTGAGCACCGAAAGGGTTGAGAATAAAAACTATGTGTTTTTAAACCTGACCATCTCGCCGGAAACAAAAGCGGGAGCTTTCGATATTAAACTAACCAGAAACGGGAAGATTGAGGAGGTTATTAAGTATGAACTTAAATCGCGCGCGAGCAACTCTGCCGATCGGTTAGGGTTCAATAGTGGTGACATTATCTACCAGATATTCCCCGATCGGTTTAGCAATGGCAATGTGCAGAACGATTTTGTAACGGGTTATCCTGATAGTACCAACCGTTTGAATCCAAATGCTAGGCATGGTGGCGATATTCAGGGAATTATAAATCACCTCGACTATATTTCTGCCATGGGATATACCGCAATTTGGGTTACGCCAGTGTTGGAGAGTAATATGCATTCGGGTTCGTATCATGGCTATGCCATTACCGATTACTATAAGATTGATCCTAGGTTTGGCAGTAATCAGCTGTACCGTCAGTTGTCCGATGAGTGCAAGAAGCGTGGCATAAAGTTGATTATTGATGTTGTGCTAAACCACAGTGGAACGGAGTGGTGGCTGTTTAAGGATATACCATCGAACGATTGGGTGAATAACTATCCCGATTTTAAAATGTGCAATTTTAAGGCTACCACTAATTTTGATCCTCACCGAGCCGACGTCGATCAGAAGGGAATGGCCGATGGATGGTTTGCCCGTTCAATGCCCGATTTAAATCAGCGAAATCCTCTTTTGGCGAACTACCTTATTCAGAATACGATTTGGTGGATTGAGTATGCCGGACTTGGTGGTATCCGTAGCGATACCCATCAATTTCCCGATAAATATTTTATAAGTCAATGGGCAAAACGTATTCTTGCCGAATATCCCAATTTCAACATGGTTGGTGAGGTTTGGCTCGAGAGTCCGGCAATGGTGGCATACTGGCAGAAAGATGCTCCAAATTTGGATGGTTTTAACTCCAATTTGCCAACAGTTATGGATTTCCCGCTAACCTTTGCTTTGCCGCAAGTGTTCTCCGACGAGAATGATCCAACCAATAATTTGAACAAATTGTACGATCATTTTAGTCAAGATTTCCTGTTCCGCGACCCTATGAACATGATGATATTTGCCGATAATCATGACATGGCTCGTTTCTACACACAAATTAACGAGAACTTATCGAATTACAAGTTGTCCATGGCATTGCTACTTACTACCCGCGGAATTCCTCAGGTTTATGCGGGATCAGAATTTTTGATGTTGGGCGATAAGAAATTCGGCGATGGTGCGATGCGTATTGATTTTCCGGGTGGATGGGCTGTTGACAATGTTAATGCATTCACGCAGCAAGGACTTGGTAACGATCAGATTGATGCGCAGAACTACCTTAAACGAATTCAAACCTGGCGAAAAACCAACGATGCTGTTAAGTATGGACAGTTGAAACATTTCTATCCGCAGAATGGAGTTTACGTTTATTTTCGCCAAAGTGGAGGTCAATCCGTGATGGTTCTCTTGAATAACAGTAAAGAGTCCAAGACTATCGAAACCAACCGTTTTGCAGAGTGTTTGGGCGATCGTAGTTCAGGTATCGATGTAATTTCAGGAGCAACAATATCGTTATTGAATAAAATAGATATTCAGGGCAAAACTGCCATGATTATTGAGTTAAAGTAATATTTGGATTAGGTTTTAAATTACAAAAAGGTGTCCTTTTGGATATAATAGGAAGGACACCTTTTTAATAATCACTTTAGTTGGATTTTTATGAAAAATATATTGATTATAGGTGGAACTACGTTCGATCATATTGTATCGCTTCCCGAGTTTCCCGAGCCAATTCCGCATACTATTCATCAAGTTGGGTTTCATGAGGCAACTGGATCAACTGGTGCAGGAAAGGCTTTGTGTCTTACAAAGTTGGGAGTCCCGAATACTTTATACTCGGTTTTGGGTGACGATAGTTATGGTCAGCAAATAATTCAGCACTTAAATAGGGAAGAGGTCGATTTTTTCTTCGATTTTGATCCTAATGGCACAGAGCGACATGTCAACATTATGAATGCTAATGGAGGTCGTATTTCAATGTTTATCACTCAATCCTCCGAGGAACCTCCAATTAATCTTGAGAAAGTAGAGGCCGCTATTCAGCGTAGCGATTTGGTTGTACTTAATATCATTTCGTACTGTAAGCAGATTATTCCTGTCCTATCTAAATATCGCAAGCCAGTTTGGACCGATTTACACGATTACACCGATGGAAATCCCTACCATCAGCCATTTATCGATGCTTCCGATTATATTTTCCTTAGTTCCGATAATCTATCTGATTATAAGCAAACAATGAAAGTCCTCATGCAAAAAGGAAAGGAGTTGGTTGTTTGTACACATGGAGCAAATGGAGCAACTGCGCTTACCAAGGCTGGAGAATGGATAGATGTACCCGCATTAAAGAATTTTCAGGTTGTTGATACAAATGGAGCAGGCGATAATTTTTTCGCTGGATTTCTTTATTCTTACCGAAAGGGCTGTTCAACAGAAACATGTATGCGTTATGGAGCGCTGTGCGGTGCTTACTGCATTACATCGAAACAGCTTGTGTACGAGAATTTAACTGCCGATTTTTTGGAGCAGGAATTTCAAAGGTTATACCAGAATGTTAAGAGCTAAATTGATTAAGTTTTTGAATAACCTCGTTTTTGTATAAGCGGCCAACGGGTAACGATTTTCTCATCACCTCGACATGGTTGGCCGAGTATGCTTCGATGTATTTTACTGCAACCAGAAATGCTCGATGTATTCGAATAAAATTGTGACCCTTGAGGTTTCTTTCAAATTCGCTTATCGATTTGTAGCA
>JBFXEO010000260.1:0-3666 GCA_050180015.1 Bacteroidales bacterium
CTGCTAAAGCACGCATCATCGTTAATTCGTAAAGGTTGTAGAATTGCTGCTATTAAGGCTGGTAGTTCATCGGCAGGTAGCCGTGCTGCATCAAGCCATACTGGTGCACTGGCAAGTAGCGATGTTGCCGTTGATGCACTTTTCCGCAAAGCGGGCATTGTGCGCTGCTCTGGTAGAGATGAATTGACCACTGTGGCATCAATTTTTATGCATCCCGAACTAAAAGGAAAAAACATTGCAGTTATTACCCACGCTGGAGGGCCTGCTGTTATGCTAACCGACTCGCTATCGAATAACGGATTAGAGGTACCTTCTATAGATGGCCCAAAAGCCAAAGACCTACTTACAAAACTATTTGCAGGTTCATCTGTGGCAAATCCAATTGATTTCTTGGCAACAGGAACCGCAGAGCAACTTGGATATATTATTGATGCCTGCGAAAAGGACTTTGACCATATCGATGCAATGGCTGTAATATTCGGAAGCCCAGGATTATTCCCCGTTTACGATGTTTATGATTTGCTAGATCAAAAAATGAAGGAGTGCCGCAAACCAATATTTCCTATTCTTCCTTCGGTTATCAATGTAAAGGATGAAATTGACCATTTTATTGCCAAGGGACGTATCAACTTCCCCGACGAGGTTACATTCGGAAATGCTCTTTCAAAAATATACCATACACAAAAGCCAACACCCGAAAAACCAACTTTACCCAAAGTTGATAAAGCCAAGATTCGTAAGTTGATTGACAATGCCAGCAATGGCTATCTGCAACCCGAACAGGTACAAGACCTACTTGATGCTGCCGGAATTTACCGTGCTGGCGAGGCTATTGTTACCACTCAAGCCGATGCCATTGAATCGGCAAAGAAACTTGGATTCCCTGTGGTTATGAAGGTTGTTGGACCAGTTCACAAATCGGATGTTGGCGGTGTTTCGCTCAACGTAAAAGATGAAAAGACCGCCGCAAGCGAGTTCGACAGAATGATCAAAATTAAAGATACCACTGCAATTCTGATCCAACCTATGCTTAAAGGCGTTGAACTATTTGTTGGGGCAAAACGCGAGGATAAATTTGGTCACATGGTTCTTTGCGGATTAGGCGGTATTTTTATTGAGGTTCTTAAAGATGTTAGAGCTGGTATTGCACCAATAGATACGAACGAAGCATTTAGCATGATTCGCGGATTAAAAAGCTACGGCATTATTAAAGGAGCCCGGGGTCAGGAACCTGTTAACGAGGATCTTTTCGCCGAAATGGTAAGCCGCGTATCGGCATTGGTAACTGTTGCCCCGGAAATCTTCGAGATGGACTTAAACCCGCTATTAGGATCAAAGGATAAAGTGGTAGCCGTTGATGCACGTATTAGAATTGAGAAGTAACCCTATTAATAAATGACTCTTTCGGGTCTGACTCTGAAAGGTCATTTAACCTAGAAAAAACCGACAATTATGTCAATCAAGGATAGATGGAAGAATATGACCACCAATGAGAAACTACTAATTGGGATAATCATTCTGCTACTTATTATGGTTGCCACCCGTTGGGGTAAAATTGCAAAGGAAGCCGCCGAAGGCTTTAATAGATATTTTGGTCAAAAATAGTGACGGGTAACAGTTCAAAATGTCGCCCGTTACTCGTCACCTTGTCACTAAAAAATATGAAACGTAACGACATTATAGTAATTGCTGTAGTAGCTCTTCTACTTCTCCCCTTTTTCATTTTTCAACCCGTGTACGATTTCTACGTTGATTTCAACGCTAGGCACGGAATGATTATGAGTTTTATCAAATTTGCCATTCTGGCTACATTTGGCGAGGCAATTGGGTTGAGAATCCGTACTGGAAATTACAATCAGAAAGGTTTTGGACTGATTCCAAGAGCAATTGTTTGGGGATTTCTGGGTTTAACCATTAAACTGGCATTTGTACTATTCGCCACAGGAGTTCCTGCATTCCTTGCATATATGGGTATCGGGAATGCACCTGTGGTAATGAAAGAATCCTTATCGCTATCAAAAGTGCTGGTCGCTTTCTCCATCAGTGCAGCAATGAATATAATTTATGCCCCAATAATGATGACGGTTCACAAAGTTACCGATACTCACATTGTGAATAATGGAGGAAGTGTACTTGGATTACTAAAACCAATCAAATTTGGCGAGATACTATCGGGAATTAACTGGAATGTGCAGTGGAACTTCGTTTTTGCAAAAACAATCCCACTATTCTGGATACCCGCCCATACCCTAACATTTCTTTTACCCGCCGATTTTCAGGTTCTCTTTGCAGCCATTCTGGGAATTGCCCTGGGAGTTTTACTTGCAGTTGGCAGCTTAAAAGGTAGTGGAAAATAGCAATAAGTTGACTATTTCGTCTATAATGATTATTTTTAGAGAAAACATCTTTCCTGTAAGTGTGTTTATAGGATAAACTTAACAGAAATAGCAATGAAAAAAATTGGAATATTCTACGGCCCAGTTGGAGGAACAACCGAAAAAATAGCGAAGCAGGTTAAAGATGCCTTTGGAAATACAGCTGTTGATATCCACCCTATTAAGGACACTACTGCCGCAATGGTCAACCTGTATGAAATTGTAATTTTTGGATGTTCGACCCTTGGAGCCGAAACGTGGAATGGCGATAATGTTAAAAATGGATGGAATTGGTTCCGCCCTGAAATTGAAAAGATTGATGTAAACGGTAAGGTATTCGCATTCTTCGGAACTGGTGACCATATTACATACTCCCGAAATTTTGTTGATGCAATGGGTATTCTCGCCAAAATGCTTATCGAAAAAGATGCCCGCATAGCAGGAGAATGCAGTACAAACGATTATGAGTTTGCTGACTCGGAAGCAGTAATCAACGGAAAATTTATTGGGCTGCCCATCGACGAAGACTTTGAACCGGAAAAAACACAACCAAGAATAGAAAACTGGGTGAAAGAGTTAAAAGACAAACTGCTATAATTAATCAAGGAAGCCAGCGTTAACCGAACTTCCTTGATTTTATAATTGAAACCTCCGGCGATTAGAGATTGTACGGATTACTTGGTTCCCCCACCTAACGCCTTATACAAATTAACACTGTAAGTTAACTGCTCTAATTTATCCGATACCTTATTTAGCTGGGCCGAAAGCAAACTCTGCTGGGCCGAGAGAACCTCGGTATAATTAGCCTCGCCGGCTTTAAGCAGTTCCTGAGTATAATCAACAGCGTTAGTCAATGAAGTAATTTGCTTGTTTCTGAATTCATTCTTGCTTAGCGAAGCCTTAAATCCATATAGAATATCAGAAACTTCTTGGCCAGCAGCAAGAACTGTGCTTGAGAACGTCAACAATGCCTCTTCCTGTTGAGCCTGAGCAATCTTTAAGTTACTTCTCAACTGTTTTTTATAGAATATGGGTTGAGCAAGCCCAGCCACAAAATTAGCAGCAATATTCTCTGGTTTAAAGAAATCGGAGAAACCTCCTGCCGCTAAACCTAAACTTGCAGAACTGATAGTTAACGATGGATAGAAACTTGCCTTAGCCGCATTGGTTAATGCATAAGCAGAACAAAACGATAATTCGGCACGCTTAACATCGGGACGTTTTGCCATCAATTGAGCAGGAACGCCGTAGTTCAATTTATCGGAATCAGCCTGATCGCGAATTGAGGCTC
>JBFXEO010000261.1:0-3664 GCA_050180015.1 Bacteroidales bacterium
TATGTCAACGTTGGGTGGATCGGATGTTATGCGTGGATACTACCATGGAAGGTATCGAGACAAATCGATGGTATGTGTGCAAGGAGAATACAGGTTTCCGATATATAAGTGGCTCAAAGGCACTATTTTTGCAGGGTTTGGTGATGTTGCATCGTATTTTGACAAATTAGATATAACCAGGAGTAAGCTGGTCTATGGTGCAGGATTAAGGGTTAGAGTAAATCCAATAAAAGTAAACCTTCGGTTTGATGTGGCATATAGCGACAGAAAGGAAATGGTTTACTACCTGACGGTTACCGAAGCATTTTAAATGCAAAAGCCCATCGGGGATTAATGCGATGGGCTTGTAACGGAGAATAAATACATTAACTATTCATAATTGCTTCAATTTCATCAACAGTAACAGGGATACGTTTACCCAAAATTCTTGCACCATTTTGGGTGATCAAAATATCGTCTTCAATTCTTATACCACCGAAGCCAATATATTCTTCTACCCTGGAGAAATTGATGAACGATTCATTGATTTTTTCGGTTTTCCATTTTTGAATCAAAGCAGGAATGAAGTAAATACCGGGTTCATCGGTTAAAACTAATCCTTTCTGTAAACGACGCCCGAATCGAAGGGAGGCTATTCCGAATTGGTCGGCGCGGGTAATTTCATCGTCGTAGCCCACGTTGTTTTCACCCAGGTCTTCCATGTCGTGAACATCGAGGCCCATCATGTGGCCAAGGCCGTGAGGGAAGAAAAGGGCATGAGCACCATTTTCAACGGCATCGTTGGGGTTACCCTTCATGAGTCCCAACCTTGTTAATCCTTCGGCAATAACAAGGGCTGCGGCTTTATGAACATCAATATAAGGAATACCCGGTTTAGCAATTTCTACGGCTTTATTGTTGGCTGCAAGAACTATGCTATAAATGTCCTTTTGCCTTTGGGTAAATTTTCCGCTTACGGGAATGGTACGGGTAAAATCGGAGGCGTAGTGACTGGTAATTTCAGCACCACTATCGTTTAACAGCAAACGTCCGGCTGTTAAAATTTGTGAGTGGTCGTGGTTATGAAGGGTTTCGCCATTCTGGGAGAGGATAATTGGGAACGATGGCATGTATCCATGGGCAATGGCAATACCCTCGATAGTACCAGTAATGGCCTGCTCGCTAATTCCCGGTTTTGCCATACGCATGGCTGTTACATGCATTTGGTATCCAATCTCGCATGCTTTTTCAATCTCGGTAATTTCCACATCTTCCTTAATGGAACGAAGATTAACAACAGCTTTAATCAATTCAACAGAAGCGTAGTTTTTAACTACCGAAGGGCTAATCCCTAAAATTTGCTCTAGCAACAAGATGTTATCGGCACGGTACGGCGGTAGAAAGTGGATGTGGCGTCCCTGCTTTATTGCTCGGTTAACTGTGGAAAACAACTCCTTAAATGGGTGGGTTGATAGAATTCCAACCTTTTCGCCTAACTCTTTAAGTGTTGGCTGAGGCCCCATCCATATAATATCGTCAATTTCGTAGTCATTGCCGTATAAACAATCTTTACCGTCCTCAATATCAATAATGCCTGCTAAATCGGGAAGGTCAAGTCCAAAGAAGTATAAAAAATTACTGTCTTGACGAAACCGATAGGTGTTCGACCTATAGTTCATGGGGCTTTCAGTATTACCCAAAATGAGAATCAAGCCCGACTTAATCTTTTTGCGGAGTTTAAGCCTGCGTTCGATGTAAATTTCTTTATTAAACATGGTAAATAGATTTTAATTTGCGTAAATGTAAAGAGCTAAATGATATTTAACAAGAATTAAAATCAATATAATGTTAAAAACTATAATTATTAGCGTGAATAGGGTTAAATTACGGTTTAGTTATAAAACCGAAGAAAATACTGTTGTTCATAAGGTATAATGGCATTACCGAAAAACATCGTTTCAGAGCCGACACAATGAAAATGAAAACTTTTATATTCCTGAAAATTATTTTTTGGTTGTATTTTTGAGGGAGAATTCTTCAAGATTTTATGATAATTAAGGTATATCAGTTTTTTGTACGGTATAAGAATTCACTTATGTGGGCATTAGTAATTCTTATACTTTGCGGAATGCCATCGAGTGGGCTACCAAGCATAAAGATACCGGGCATTGACAAGATTATGCATTTAGGTTTGTTTGCGGTTTTTGCAACTTTACTTTTAACAGAGATGAATGTTTTAAGGGTTCAGCAAAAAGTAAAGAGAAAACACCAATGGCTGAGTTTTTTACTGGCATCTACTTATGGTGGTCTTATTGAGCTGATGCAGCAGTACGTTTTTACCTCAAGAGGCGCTGATAGGTTTGACTTTTATGCCGATATTGTTGGGGCAGTGATTGCAGTAGTAATTTATCCCTTGATTAACAGAACCTTAAAGGGATATATATAGTGAAGTGATATTAATGGTAAATGTGAAATTGAAATGATTTTTTAAGACGATTTTTATAAAACTGAAGCTGTTTGAAAAGTTTAGCAAAATCACACCAGGTATAATCGGAATTAAATTTTAACATTCAAGATATTCCAAATTGCTCAAATGTGGCAGGTCCTTTTCAGACAGCTTCAGTAATCATTAATTACTTTAAAGTCAGTTCGGTATATCCTATCATGTATCCATCCATGTATAGGGTGATTTTATAAGAACCGGCAGCTAATTCGCCATTACTATCGAAAAAGATGCACATATCAATGTCTTTGTTTTGGTAGTCAACCTCACGATTAGCGGAGAACACAATTTTTTCACCCTCGAAATCGAAAAGGTCGGTTTCGGATTTGGTAAGGACAAAATCATCGGGGCCAACAATTCGGATGTAAACAAGGCGAGAGCCGGGTTTGGCGATAGTATTCTCGTTAAGTGTAAAGCAGGTTTTGATTTTAGCAGTACGACTTGCGCGTGTGATTTCGTTACCTCGTTGATTCAGAGCAGTGGCTGTAATGCTGCGGGCTTTAATAACTGAACCTTTAGCCACCTGGGTATTAAGCTCTTCGGTTCTCTCTTCAAGCTCTTTAACCGTTTTCTTAGCTGTGGCAGCTTCTTCCTTTACTTTTACATTTTCGGCAATGAGTTGCTGGTTAAGCGTGTTCAGCGAATCGATTTCGTGAACCATATCTTTCATGATAGCTCTGAGGGTGCCAAGCTCTTTCTGGTATTCCTTGATTTTTGCATAGCTAACACGTTTAAGATTTTGAAGTTCGCTGTAAAGTTTTTGTGCACGCTCTTGTTCCATTTGTAGTTTTAGGTTTAGCGTGTCGTTGGTAGTTTCCAAATCTTTGTAATCGTTCATCAGGTTAAGGAGATTGTTGCTGAGCGAATCCTTTTCGGCAAGCAACATGGTTTCAGTTTCCTTGGCTTCCTTTTTCTGCTGGTAGTAAACATACGAAAGTCCTGCTACTACAAGTAGTAAAATAACTATAAGTATCGACAGAAATGATACTGCTTTTGACGATTTTGTGCTTTCCATACCTATAAGATTAATTTATACTAAGTTAACGAATTATTTAGCTGTTTAGTGTTAGCGATTGAAAAACTTCTTCCAGATTTGATGATTTACGTTGAAGTGTAAGAATGGCAAAATTATTGTTTTTTGCAAAATTAAAGATAAGAGGACGGATATCGATGGAGGAGTTA
>JBFXEO010000262.1:0-3627 GCA_050180015.1 Bacteroidales bacterium
GTACGGCGGAATTCAGAAGTTTTTCCCTATCGACTTACCTAAAAATTTCGAAATATCGTTTTACATTAAAGCGGAATCACCCTCAAACAACTTCGAAATAAAATTTATCGACAGCACTGGCAATAATGTTTGGTGGGTAAATAACCGTAATTTCAAATTCCCTACCCAGTGGCAGAAGATCAGAATTAAACCCCGACATATAAGCTTTGCTTGGGGACCAACAAACGATAAACGTCTAAAAAGAATTGACCGGATTGAATTTACAGTTGCATCGTTTGTTGGCGGCAGCGGGAAAATATGGATTGATAGCTTAACCTTTAAAACATTGCCCGGCATAACTGCCGAATACCCCAACCCAACAGCTTTTGAAATTTACGGGTACCATAAAAAATCGATACCCGAAATCTTCGACCATAACCCACAAAGCATTTGGAACTCCGAGAAAAATGAAAATACGGAAATAGCCATTGATCTGAAAGGCCACCGTGAAATTGGGGGTTTAAAAATTGACTGGGGGAATGGAAAAATTGCCAGTAATTTCGATATTTTAACCTCTGACGACTCCATAAATTGGGAAAAATTATTCACCATAAAGTCGAATACCAATAGCATAAGCTTTATCCGATTGCCTGAACTCGAAACTCGCTACATTAAGCTAAACCTGTACAAAAGCATTGATACAAAAGGATTTGGTATAAAAGATATCAATTTAATTGGGGTTGAGGAATCCAACACGCTTAATAGCTTTTTCCGATACGTTGCCAAAAATTCACCAGTAGGTGATTATCCAAGGTATTTTCTCGATCAGGCTTCGTACTGGACTATTTCGGGTGTTAACGGCGATACCAAGGAAGCATTAATCAACGAGGATGGCATGGTTGAAATTGAAAAGGCAAAGTATTCCATAGAACCCATCATAAAACTTGGCAGTAAGGTGTACAACTGGTCGAATGTAAAAACTTCGCAATCGCTGGTTTACAGTATCGATACAAAAAATTACGATTTCACTCCAACGGTTAATTGGCATACCGATGAACTCGATTTACAAATAGGCATAACATCGTACGGCAAAGCAAATACCTCATCAAAACTCGTAATTGGCTATACCCTCAAAAATAACACCTCAAAAAATCAATCGATCGATTTTTATCTACTTGTAAGACCCTTCCAGGTAAATCCGTACTACCAATTCTTAAATCTTGCAGGAGGAGCTGGATCAATTAATACAATTACAGCCAATACCGAAAGGAATAAAGTTAAAGTCGATAGTTCAACACTATACTTTTCCAAAGGCTTTGAGCAATTCTCCGCCAATTCCTTTTACACGGCCAACTATGCCGAATTAATTAAAAATAATCGGGAAACTGAACAGACATGCACCCATGAATCAGGATTATGCAACGGAATGGTAAAGTACCCCATTAAGCTAAAACCCGGACAGGAAGAAACCATTTTCGTTGTAGTGCCATACCATACAAACAGTATCGATGAAACCGAATTAAGGGCCAGTAACATAATTGACACCATAGCTAAAGTTTCGGGATACTGGCAAAACAAAACAGGCCATGTTAAGTTCAACCTCCCCGAATCTGCCAACGATTTGATTAAAACCTACCGCGCTAACCTGATGTATATTTTAATTAACCGCGATAATCACGGAATACAACCAGGCTCCCGATCGTATGAGAGAAGCTGGATACGCGACGGTTCGCTCACCTCATCGGCGTTATTGAAATCAGGTATAACCAGCGAGGTAAAGGAATTTATTGAGTGGTACGCCCAAAATCTCTATGAAAACGGGAAGGTACCCTGCGTTGTCGATTTCAGAGGCCCCGATCCTGTTCCAGAGCACGATAGCCATGGCCAGTTCATCTACCTCATTCATGAGTACTTTAGCTTCACCCACGATACGGCATTTTTAGAAGCGATGAATCCGTATGTTCTTCGGACTATCAATTACATTGAATCGCTTATTGCTGAACGCTCAACCGATAAGTTTAGATACGGAAACGATAGCTTAAAGGTATTTTATGGTTTGGTTCCGGAATCAATCAGCCACGAAGGGTATTCCGCTAAACCCATGCACTCCTATTGGGATAACTTTTTCATTCTTAAAGGATTAAAAGATGCCTGCGATATCCAGCTCACGCTTGGAAATCACGGGCAGTATGAACGAATAAAGCTGATAACCGATACTTTCCGGGAAAATCTCTATAAATCCATCCGTCTTTCCATAAAGAACCACAACATCGACTATATTCCGGGTTGTGCTGAACTTGGCGATTTTGATGCCACCTCCACAACCGTTTCACTTACTCCCTGCAATGAGCTTGAAAACCTTCCAAAGCCTGAAATATTTAACACCTTTGAGAGGTACTACACATACTTTAGTAACAGAAAATCGGGGCAAATAAGCTGGATTAACTTTACCCCTTACGAGAATAGAATCATTGGCTCATTCATAATGCTTAATCAGTCCGAAAAGGCTCACGAGTTAATCGATTACTTTATGGGTCAGCAGCGACCCCGTGGATGGTACCACTGGGCCGAAGTGGTATGGAATAGCTATCGGACACCCGCATTTATAGGCGATATGCCACATACCTGGGTTGGAAGCGATTTTGTTAATAGTTTTAGAAATATTTTCGTTTACGAAAATCCTCAAAACAGCAATGTTTGCATTGGCGCTGGCTTAAAGCAGGAATGGATTGACAGTCAGCAAGGAATCAAAATTGAAAACCTGCCAACCTACCACGGAACTCTGTCATACTCAATAAACAGGGATAACGATCACTATTCCATAAAAATTTGGGGAAACATTAAACTGCCAAAAAATGGGATATGCCTGAAAAACTTCAATGCACCAAAAGTTCCTGAAAGAATTACTGTGAATGGTGTTGAAATACAAACATATAACGAAAAGGAAATAAATGTAAATGAGTTTCCTTGCGAGATTAATATTTACTACTAATACGACAATGCAATGGAAACCAACGATTTACAATCGAAAAGCGAAAATAAAATAAAAATTTCCCAGCTAATAGCGTATGGTGCAGGGGGTATAATTCCCATTGCTCTTTTTAATATCGCCGGAATACTTGTTGGGTTGATGGGAAATATAAGCTTAGGGTTAAGTGCCTTTTGGCTTGGAACCATACTTATCATCCCCCGGCTTTGGGATGCCATTGCTGATCCTATTATTGGTCATTTATCCGATAATACCCGTACCCGCTGGGGACGCCGGCGTCCATTTTTACTGGTTGGTGGTATTCTGGTAGCCATCTTCTTTGTTGCCATGTGGTGGATTCCCAAAGGCGAAACCATTCGCATTTGGTTCCCATCCGAATCGGGATACCAATGGTTTCAGCTATCCTACATCCTTGTAACCCTTCTCCTGTTTTACACCTCCTGTGCAATCTTTGAAATTCCCCATGGCGCACTGGGAATGGAAATGACTGTTGACCCGCATGAACGTACCCGGCTGTTCAGCGCAAAAAGTTTTGTGGGTAATCTTTTTGCCATGAGCACCCCATGGCTTTTTGTGCTGGCCAACATGGAAGTATTCAAAGGCCCTGGCGGAAATGAAGCCGACGGTATGCGGTATGTCTCCCTGATGATTGCAGCTTT
>JBFXEO010000263.1:0-3625 GCA_050180015.1 Bacteroidales bacterium
AATATTCTGCGCTTACCGTTTCAATTTTACTCACCCTGGATTAAAACTCTTCGCTTAAACCCTGCCGAACAGAAATATTGACGTAGCAACTGTTATCAATCTGCTGCTCCACCATATCGAGGTGCATATCTTTTACAATTCTCATAATATCGTTCATTACGAGGTAACCAAAGGAAATTCTGTAAATATTATCAACCGTTCTGGTGACTATTTTAGCATTAGTTAAGGCATCGGAAGAGGCTGTTTTGTAGGCATTGATTAACCCTGGCACACCTAACTTTGTCCCGCCAAAGTACCGGACTACCACAACTAGCGCGTTGGTGAGGTTAAAACTTAAAAGTTGCCCATGTATGGGTTTACCCGCGGTGCCCGACGGCTCTCCGTCGTCGTTCAAGCGCCACCTATCGCCCTTTGCTCCGATAATATAGGCGTAGCAATGATGCCGGGCATCGTGATACTCCTCCCGCAAAGCCTCCAGCGTATTGCGGACCATATCCTCCGTAGAAACCGGTGTTGCTAAAGCAATAAATTTACTTCCCTTCTCCCTGTATAAACCGGTGGAAGGCTCCGCAATAGTTCTATATGTATCATCAGGTTGGATCACCCGTTCGTAAGTATTACTATTGATGCTACAGATAGCACAATTCCCACCCAGTTAGTCAGGGTAGGGCGTTCGTTGAACAGCACTAAGCCAAGCAGCACACCGGCTACAACAACACCGATATTGTTCACGCCAAAAATGATTGAGCCTTGAGCCCTTTCACCGGTGGTTGCATTGGTGTGATTCAAAGCCGCAATCATAAAATATACCGATCCAAAGTTTGCCAGCCCCAGCAGTAATCCGAGTAGCCAGGTTTTTACTCTTTTAACATCATTTAAAATATGGCGATTAAAGGGCAGAACGGTAATCCCCACGAATCCTGAAATAGCAAAAACCGCCGAGTTGAATACGGGATTCATCTCGTTGGTAACAAACGTAGCCTGGGCATACTTCACCGATGAGTCTATTATCCCAATCCCAAGAAATATTAATGCCGGGAGGTAAACTCCGGCATTATTTCTTTTTACTTCTTCTTTCCGGTAAACAGCTAGTAGCACGGCTACCAATGCCAGCAAAATTCCAACCACCTTGGTAAGGTTTAGGGAATCATCCTCATCAATCCAAACCGAAAAAAGTATGGGCAATACAACAGACATTTTTGCGGCAACCGATGTTACCGCAACGCCTGCACGCTGCGTGCTTAAACTGATTAGCCGAAAAACGGAAATAAACAGAACTCCCAGTATCAACATAAAAATAAAGGAGCCAAAACCCAGCGTGGAGAGCAAACCTACATTACCATGGGCCAAAAAAAAACCTGCTAGGCAGGCTGTGATGTAGTTGACAATAATTGCGCTAAATGAATTTACCCGAAAGCGTTCGGTGAGTTTAAATGTAACCAACACCGCTGCAGACGAAAGAATACAGAGTAACAGGTAAATCATCTCATTTGGTTTGTGCAAAATTATCTGGATTTTTAATACCTCCAAAATCTTGCCTACAACATTTTTAAACCTGCGTTAACAATTTATCAACATAAAAAATTAAAACGCAGACTCATCTCCCCATTTTTGTAACAACTTAACGACATCTTCTGGACTGCCTTTTTTAATATCGACAATGACAGGATTCTGAATTTCCCAACACCGAAGCACACTCTCCAGGTTTGATTTACGTACCGTTACAATAACAGGGTTTATTCGCTTCCTCATAATACTGTTAAAAGCAGTGAACCAAACCTTACCATTCAACTCCATTTGCCCAATTTCATCAATTATGGCAACCTCTCCCGGGCTTATTTTCGCCATCACACTTTCTCCTTCCCGAACGGCTTCATCGTCAAACTTAAACGACTGCTGTGGAGTACCGCATTCTGCAACACGCTGGCATAAAGCCATTGTCCTGTTTTCGGGGAGCAGAACCAAACTATAGCCTGTTCGAAGGGTGCTATCGCCCAGTCCCGTTGCATAAAAACCCGCAAACCGGATATTCCGAAAAATTAACTGTTCAACCACCTTTTTTATAAAGGACGTTTTTCCGGCCCCCCTTTCACCAACAACAACAATAAATGGATACTGACGTACACCCGCCTGAGATACCAAAAGAGCATTGCTCACCAAATTTTTAATTTGAACAACCGGATTGCCTCCCCGCAACTCAAAGCTTCTAATTTTACCGACATACTCTGGCAATGAGTTAAATGCCAACGTAGTAGCCATATAAGCCGGCCTGAATACACCCCTCGAGAAAATTGCTTTTACCGCCGGCTTGGCCAGCTCAGTACCAATGGCAGCAAACGAAACCAGCACCAAAAGAGCCCTCATCATAATTTTGCCCCCGTTCTCCAGCCAGCTAATGTCGGTGAACGATCGAACGCTAATAAAGGGAATTGTAAACGAAAAAACAGCCATTGAAACCAGCAGGCCCAACTTTTTAAAAGGGAATCGGGCACGAGGATAAAACAGCACTGTAAATGCAATGTATGAACCTGCAACCATGAGCGAAATCAGCGTGGGCATTTTCGACATATAGGTTAAAAAGATAACCAGAAATGCAAAATGTAGCAGAAAGCTGGTAATTGGGAAAATACTATAGGTAGAAGTTCTATTTTCACCCACGCCATCCATTTCAGGGATAACCCACTGAGTATTCTTCAATCCTTTCCCCAAGGAATACCCTACTATTACTGCCAAAAAACCCAGCAAAACGTATAAAGTGCCAATACCAACAAGAGGCCAGTAGGTTGGCTCCACTGATCTCAACTCCGAATTGCTTACCCCGAAAACCGATAGGTATAAACCGTAAATTCCCGAACCGTACATCATAAATAAACGCAGAATCTTAAACACGGGCACGGTTAGCACCGCCAGCCCACCGCCAAGCATCACCCCCAAAAAATTTCTCCCCAGCAGTAAAACTCCAACTTCAATGAATATACCTTCAAGCATAATACCAATCATTGGTGTAATAATAACTACGCTGGGCGAAACCGATTTTAACATAGCACAAACCAATGCAGCCCGCCAGTACAACCCCCGCTCGGGATTTTGTATGGATATTGCCGTAACTATGGTAACGCCGGCAAAAGACAAAACCGTTCCTGCCGCTAGGGGCAACATCAGGTTGTGTAAAATGCTACCAAGAATAATTTCCAGCGCACCCCAGAATGTTCCTGCAATTACCGCTTTTTGCCAAATTGGAGAAAGAGTATATTGTGAATTACTTGCCATTAACCGTTGGATTCCGTTTGCTGTTAACAATTATAAGGTAATCTACCGCCAAAATAAATAGCAGGAAAAACTCGATATCCTGCCAGCCAATAAGATTCATCGCGATGGTAACCAGCATTAAAATCAGCGTAATCCTCCGGTACCTATCAATAGCTGTAAGGCTCTTCCGATATTTTAGATAAATCGATACCCTATGGTAAATAAAAGGGACGAAGGAGAGGTAAAAAAACACCACCCCCACCTTATAGCTGATTAACCTCACAATTCCCGCAACTATAAGTAAACCAACCGTAAACAGTATTAACTTTCGCTCCGATATTCTTCTCCTCGCCATAATTCTGACCTATTCAACAAA
>JBFXEO010000264.1:0-3608 GCA_050180015.1 Bacteroidales bacterium
AATTCTTGATTCGTGTCATTTGTATATGTTAAATTCAGATTAACAGTATTTTACGCCTAAATAATGCGCAAATAATCCTAATTGCATCAATTGTTAATGTGCAAAAAATGCTAATTGCTGCCCGAATAATACATATTGATTAAGTCGAAGCTCTCTAAGTTTACTGTCGTATTAGGAGTGATAAAATGCTCTTTGCACAAAGATTCATTCAATCATAAAAAAACGACCAATTATGAGCTTATTCAACAAAATCAAACAAAAAGCATTCAATGAGTTTATTGACATTATTGAATGGACAGATGACACCGCCGATACAATGATTTGGCGCTTCCCGCGTTATCAGGCTGAAATAAAAAACAATGCACAACTAACAGTTCGCGAAACCCAGGTAGCAGTATTGGTAAATGAAGGACAGTTTGCCGATGTTTTTCAGCCCGGACGATATGAGCTCACCACCAGTAATATGCCCATTCTTACAACATTGAAAGGATGGAAGTATGGCTTTAACTCGCCGTTTAAAGTGGATGTATATTTTGTAAATACCAAACAGTTTTTGAATCTGCGCTGGGGAACGGCAAACCCCATTATGATGCGCGACCCCGAATTTGGCCCCATTCGAATACGTGCATTTGGGTCGTATTGCTTTCGTGTTGAACCCGACCCTACAAGGTTTATCCGTAATGTGGCGGGAACCGATGGGAATTTTACAACCGAAGGTGTAACAGAGCAATTGCGCAACTTTGTGATTACCAAATTCACCGACTATCTGGCCGAATCAAAAATCGCTGCACTTGACCTTGCGGCAAATCTCAACGAATTTTCGAGTGAACTCAACATTGCACTAAAAGACGATTTCTCGGAATATGGCATCGAGCTCACCAAGTTTTTAGTAGAAAACATATCGCTGCCCGAAGCAGTGGAAGAAGCGCTCGACAAACGCACAAGCATGGGCGTTATCGGCAACATGACCACTTATACTCAAATGCAATTTGCCGATTCGCTCAAAGATGCAGCAAATAATCCGTCAGGTGGCGGCAATCTTGCCGGCGATGCCATGGGCGCGGGTATTGGTTTGGCGATGGCCGGAAAAATGGCACAAGAAATGGTAAATCCACAGGGAGGACAAACTCAAAACCCCGTAGGTTTTAATCAGCAACAAGGCGTTCCACCTCCCATGCCGCCACAGCAAATGTTTCATGTGGCTGTGGGTGGTGTGCAACAAGGCCCGTTTCCGGTGGCACAACTGCAACAAATGGCACAGCAAGGGCAACTTACCCGCGATACATTAGTGTGGACAGCCGGAATGGCGGGCTGGGCAGCAGCCAATACGGTTCCCCAGTTGTCGCAATTGTTTGGCGCGGTTCCTCCACCATTATAATTTAATATGAATAGCATGACCCACCCTTCGACTTCGTTCAGGGTGACCATCAGAAAGAGGGAAGTCGAAGTCTGTTTTCTTTACTTAATGACATTAAATACCCATTAATATTAATCACTTAAAAAATTACACTATGGACGCAATTATTAAAAATTTCAAAGACATTATCACCAACAAGTATGCACAATTTACTGGCAGGGCCAATAAGGCCGAATTTTGGCAGTATGTGCTGGTTTTCATTGTGATAAGCGCATCGTTTTCGGTGCTAATGAGCCTTTTTGGAGGAGTAAAAATATTGAGAATGATTGTTATGCTTCTCAATGTGATTGTTTCCTTGGCTTTGCTGGTTCCCTCCATCGCAGTATCTGTTCGCCGCATGCACGATATAGGCAAAAGCGGTAAATGGGTTTTAATCAATCTCATCCCTATTCTAGGGTCAATTTGGTTTATAGTGCTTGCCATAAAAGAAAGTGAGTCAGGCACAAATCAGTTTGAGAAATAATAAGCGGAAAGACGTAAAGAATACGAATATCTGCTCCTCTTTCTAAAGGGATAGAAAACATCCTATTGGAGTCTTTCTTTTAACTCCGGGCTTAAGCCTGGAAGCTAAAGAAACACCCTTCATCCAGGCTTTAACATTTAATTTTCACTTAGGTAAAAAACGAACATTCATAAAAATTAACAGTATTCATTTTAAAATTTTACAAACATGAAAAAAATATACTTTCTTTTAGCAGCGCTACTACTTGGCACATTTGCCTCGTGGGCGCAAGATCTTTCATTCACTATATTCCCGGAAACATCGGGTACGTTTCAAATTTATTATTCTACCTACAACGCACCTTCAGGTAGTTGTGTGTTTGTAGATTGGGGCGATGGGAGATACAATTATCCCGAAGCAGAAACCGGTTCCGACCCATCTAAACTTATTTCTGGAACTGTAACTAAGGGCAAACCTATTTATATATACAGCGACTATATAGATGCTATATATATAGTAACTCAATCCCAAGCAATTTTATGTAATGGAAATAATCCACAACTTCAGTATTTCTACTACTTTAAGGACAATCTAAGTCCCCAAAATCTCGAAGCCTTTTATCTTTCGTTAAAAGACAGAGTTGGCAAAGATTTGGGAGAATTACATTTGTCAAATAAAGCAAGTATTTCACTTGCTGGCGAAAATATCTTAAAATCGAATGCTTTTATACCTCTAAGTAAAAATTGGAGTGTATGCTCAAAAAAAGCTTGGACAGGAAGTTCATCTGCAAGAATTTATTGGGAATTAAATGAAGCGAATTGCAAAAGCAACTTAATTCCTGCAATCGAAATTACAACACCATCAACTGCCAATATTGAGCTTCAACTTGGTATGACACCCGATTCATCGTTACCATGGTATTCTATTACTTCTAAAGTAAGAATTATTGATGGAAACAATAACAACACGTCGGAATTTATATACAGATACACTACTGAAAGTGACTTCTGGAATAATTCTACAAAACACTCCCTTAAAGGAGGTAAAATTAAAATTTATGGTGCACAAGTGTCGCATCTAAGCACGAGTGGAATCAGCTCGTTTAAGCTTAACGGTACAACAAATATGCGACATCTTCGCATCGTCAATAGTAGCGATTTAACCTATATTTCTAGACTATCTGACCTGAATCTGCTTGAATCTATTTATTTGAAAAACACGGGTCTCTCAAGTATAAGTGTAACTACTAACCCAAATTTACACAAGCTAAATGTTAGCAGTAATCCTAAATTACAATTTCTTTATTTTGATAGAACTAATTTAGAAATGTTAGTTGTTGATGAGTGTCCAAAATTACAATACGGTAATTTAAGCACAATAGAAGATGCAAAAAAATTAGTTCATATATCTGTTAAAGGTATGGGTTGGGACGCATGTACACTTGATGAAATTTATGGCTATTTGCCACCTGCACCATCTGGCGCTCAAATTTATGTAGAAGATATTTGTGAACCTAATGATTTTAATGACTGGGAAGAAAGTAACAAAACCATAGCAACCAATAAAGGATGGAAAGTTATGCTTGAATACAATTGTGGTGCTGAAAAACAACTTACAGGCGATGGTGGTGGCTGTAAACCCATCCAATATACCAACATTCCCGACAATAATTTCCTACAAGCATTAAAAGATTTAGGCTATGGCACAGGAGCAGTAGGTAACGAAATACCCACAGCCAATTTAAGTGGA
>JBFXEO010000265.1:0-3569 GCA_050180015.1 Bacteroidales bacterium
ACGCTCTTCCGATCTTTTTAAAGATTCAACCCTTACGGGTAATCTCAGCGTGTACTCTAACCATGTTGATGTGAATGAGCTGCTGACCGGTAAAAGTACCACCGAGGAAGAGATTGCCGATTCTACTGCCATGAGCGTTATTGAACTACCCGACAATGTAAGCTTTGATGCTAAGGTGGATATGAAGAAAATTATTTACGACAAGCTCATCATATCTGATCTTACAGGTAACGTTAATCTTACCGGTGGAGTAGCCACAATGAAAAATCTTTCGATGAGTATGCTCGATGGATACGTTAAAATGGCTGGGTTTTACGACCCACGTAACATTAAATCGCCATTAGTTAATTTTGATTTTGACATGCAGGATATCAACATCCCCACTGCGTTCAAATCGTTTACAACACTGCAAAAAATCTCCCCAGCCGTTGAGAATATGACCGGCAGGGTTTCGACTCAGCTTAAGTTCAGCTCACAGCTCGATACTGTCATGATGCCTGTTCTTAACAGCATAAATGCTTATGGTAAGCTACAATCGAAAAGTATTGGCATTAGTAATTCTAAAGCATTTGCCAAACTTGCTGATTTTTTGAAGAAAGATGAATTCCGAAACCCAAGCCTAAAAGATGTAAATGTAAGCTTTAGCATTAAGGATGGACGCATATACATTGAGCCTTTCGATACCCGGATAGCCAGTACCAAAATGAATTTTGGCGGCGATATGGGAATTGACCAAACCTTGAACTTTAAAGCTAAAGTATCGGTACCATCGTCGTATTTGGGTGGAGCAGCCGATCTTGCCAACGACCTGCTGGGTAAATACGGAGCAAAGCTGCCCCCAACCATCGATGTTAATTTAAAGATTTTAGGAACATCCTCAAAACCCGATGTCCAAATCGATACAGGCAGCGGAGCAGCAGAAAGTTCGCCTTCAGCTGTGCAAACAGCCAAGGAGGTCGCCCAAGAAAAAATCGATGAGGTTAAGGTTGAAGCTAAACAGAAGGCAAAAGCCGAATTTGATAAGTTAATTGCTGATGCCGAAAAGGAAGCTGACCGTATAAGGGCTGAGGCCTCAGTGCAAGCCGAAAAAATTAGGAAGGAGGCTGAAGTTCAGGCCCTGAAAACAGAGGAAGAGGGTAAAAAGAAAGGCCCCATTGCCGAAAAGGCAGCAAAAGAGGTTGCCAAAAAAATCAGGTTAAATGGCGAGGCTGCAGCCCAAAAAGTAATTACCGAAGCCGATGCTAAAGCAAATGCCATTGTTGAAAAGGCTAAAGCAGAATCGGCTAAGCTGGAGTAGATAGTTAAAAGTTCAGAACTCCTGACCCATGCTTGATAATCAATATTTTACAAAGTTTTAATCGTAAAATAAATTGACGTAATTTTCTTCTGAGTAATAAAAATTTAACCGCAAAGAACACAGAGAAGGCGCAGAGAACCACAGAGGAATAAAAGTAAATGAAAATAACAAAAACAAAAAATGTCTAAATGTAAAGAAGTATTGTTAATAAAGTCCCGAAGGGACTTAAGAGTATAACCCACGACTGTTGTCGTGGGCAACAGAAGCAAACAAAAAAACTTACTGAAGTCCCGAAGGGACGCCACAAGTTAAATGTTATAAAACTTACAGATGGCGTCAGAAGAATTGTTAATAAATACTAAATCTGCGCCTGCCCCGTAGCGAAGCGTATCGGGGGTTCTCTGCGAAAAACTCTGCGTAACTCTGCGTTTAATTCTTCCATAAATTCTACTTATTAATGAACTAATTTTGCGACATTTTAATTAGCTGACAAGTCAGAAGGTCTGAATTTACATCAATCTCTTATATTCAGTACTTTAACTTTACAAACTTTACAAACTTTACAAACTTTACAAACTTTATGAACTTTATAAACTTTATAAACTTTTTAAACTTTTTAGACCGAACTCAAAGATGATTATCATAATTCTTCTTTCATTAAAAAGTCAGTAATGTACAAATGTGCAACTCCTTCTATCGCATCTTTCCAAAAATCGTCCATCGTTACTACATATTTCGGATACTGATCGCCGACGGATAAAAGGGTTCCAAATTCCCTTTCCACCGTTTCCTTATTTTCTAATTTGTAAGCAACCTGTACATATACTTTGCGACCTTGTCTTTCAGCAACAAAATCAATTTCACTATTGCCAGATTTTCCGACAAACACATTGTATCCTCTTCTTTTCAAGTCCAAAAAAACAATATTCTCCAGAATTCCCCCAATCATCCGGTCGCGGTTTCCCATGGTTGCATAAATAATGGAAATATCGCTTACATAAAACTTCTCTTGTGTTTTCAGAATCTCTTTTCCTTTGATGTCGTAACGGGGAACACGATACAGGATGAATGCACCTTCTAAAGCTGTTAGGTAATTGTAAACTGTATTGATATCAACCTTTCGTTGTTGGCTTTTGAAATAATCCGCTACATTTTTACCTGAGAAACTATTTCCGATATTGTCAAAAGCGTATTTTATAACACGTTCCAGTAATTCTACGTCTCGGATTTTGTAACGTTGAACGGTATCCCTCAGAATAATGGAAGAATAAATATCATACACTATTTTATATGCCGATTCATCGGAATAGTCCGCGGTATGGATTACCGGGAATCCGCCTTTGCGAAGGTACTGCAAAAATAGATTTCCTGCGTTCTGCTTGTCAGAAAAATAATTTTTCCTGAAATCCAAAAATTCACGGTATGATAGTGTAAATACGGGTATCTCCACGTATCTACCCGCAAGAAAAGTAGCCAGCTCTGAAGATAACAAATGGGAATTTGAACCTGTAAGGTAAATGTCCACATCAAAGTCAACTATAAACGAATTTACTGCTTTTTCCCAATCTTTAACTTCTTGTATTTCATCTAAAAGTAGATAGAATTTATCGGATATTTTTATTTCATTCCTTATGTAATGGTACAATTTTGAAGCTGTTAATAGATGGGAATACATAAAACTCTCAAAATTGATGAAAATAATTTGTTCTTCCTTTACTCCACTGGCCAATAATTGATCTTTAAGTAAAAGCAACACGGTAGATTTTCCGGAACGTCTGATTCCGGTAAGAATCTTTATCTGTTTCTTATTGATAAAGGGTTTAAGTTGTGCTATGTAAGTTGGTCTTGTAATCATCATTTTATGGTTATAACCACAAATGTAGTAATAATATTTGATTTATTTAGGGTCATAACCATAAAAATCATTTTTCAACATTGAGTCACCTCCGAAAAGTCTCTTTCCATTACATGCAAACCAAAAATACGCACGATTGAGAGATAGCACGATGGTACGATGGTAGGAGATGTATAAAGATTTTCATAATTCCCACTGGTTCGGATTTGTGTACATAGTGATTAACGTCGATGTGTGTTCTTATTTCTCCTATTTCGTTCTGCCGTGCTATCGTGCCTTCGTGGTTTTCGGAGCATACTCAACATTATAAAATTAACCCTGTTGAAATTTAGTAGGAACGCACGGCCATGCGGTTCTTCTGCTTGGATTAAATTTATGGTAGCAATTCGGCTACTGCTGCAGCCAGTGGTGTTTGGG
>JBFXEO010000266.1:0-3502 GCA_050180015.1 Bacteroidales bacterium
AGGAATGCAGCAAGATTTCCGCCGTCGCTTTTTAAAAAATCACAATCATATATATAACCACCATTCCTAATTCTTGCTTCTTTAGATGTATCGTGGAATTGGAAAACCTGACAATGTTTTAAAAGGTGAAAAATGAATTTAGCAGTATTTCCTCCGGGGTCTGTATTTTTAGAGTATGCATACAATCCAGATTCCTTTAATCCAGGATCCAGTGTTATTGTAAAAGGTTTAGGATTATTTTTTTTTTGCCAGTAAATGGTTTCCTCTGTGAAAATTAGCGTATCGCCTGCTGCATGAGAAAGGGTAAAGCTATACTTATCTGTAGAGTCGTTATCTGAGAATGTTATTTCCGATTCTAACCTGTTAGTTTTCTTTGAACCGTAGTAAAGTAGTGAATCGGCATAACCACTTTTGCCAATATATGTTTGTAGTGCCCCGGTGGTCATGTAGTTAAGCATTTGAAAGAAAGATACTATATTGCTTTTGCCAGAGCCATTTGCTCCAATAAAAATAGTTATTTCTCCAAACGGAATATCCTGTCCATTACCACTAATAGATTTATATCCTTTAAGGTTTATATTAGTTAACCTCAATTTGTTGTCAGGCATTATCTTTACTTTAAATTAGTCTCAAATTTAGATAATAATCAATATTTTGCAACTACTTTAACACTGTAATTTTGAAGAGGGTTTAGGAAATTTTTGATATTCTTAAAATTTGAGTTTGGTTGCTATGGTATTAATAAATTTGGATGCTTTGCGAATTTAGTTGTTTCCCGCTTTGTGCAAGGATCAAGTAACTTTGCAACTACTTCCTCTGAAGAATGCTATCCAGGTCAAGGGTTACCTCGTATATGTCGTCCTCGCCGCTTGACTCCTCCGAGGCTCGTGAAATAAATCCTCTTTTACCATTGTCGAGTGGGAAAAGGAATGTATCGTCGTGAAGGGTGTTGATAAGGTAGCCCAGGTTACGGGGTAGTCCCCAGGTTTTATTCTCATAATCGGAAAAGTAGAGGTCGAATCCTCCCACGGAGCGGTGACTGTTGGAGCTGAGGAAGAGTCGCCTGCCATTTTCGGTAACAAATGGGGAAATTTCATCGAAAGGATTAAAGGGTGCTTCTTCTAGCTTTTCTCCTTCTACATACCTATTACAAAAATTTACTTTCAGCTCACTGTAAATTAACCAGAGGAGTAAAATACCAGGTATTCCGGACACTTCTCCTGATTTAGACGTAAGAAGCGGGAATTTCTTTAAAGTCTTGGTTGTGCATGTGATGCATAAGAATTTTACAACGATAGCTGGGGAAGCGTCAAAGTTATGCATGATAATTAGCAAATCTTACTTAGCTGCGTCCCAATGCTGAAAAGGGAGAGAAGTGAACTCCGTATTACAATTTCTCCAGCTTAACAGCCGATAGCTTGAACGGGGCAATTTTACTGTAGGGGTCCAACTCGTCACGTGTTAGCCTGTTAACCTGTGATTCAGGGAAGTGCCAAGGCATAAAGACCTCACCCTCAAGAGTTTCGTCGCTTAATCTTACAACAGTAGCAAGCTGGCCTCTTCGGGAAACAACCCGAACTTTATCCCCATCCCTCAAACCCTGCTTCAGCGCATCGTAGGGATGAACCAGAACAAACGAATCGTTTACAAATTCCCTGAGAACTTTTGTCCTTCGGCTCATGGTGGAGGTATGGTAGTGAAAAAGAAGGCGACCACTATTGAGCAGGTACGGATACTCATCGTCAACCCGTTCGGTTTGCGGTACATAATCAACGGGGAAGAGTTTCCCTCTACCATTTGGCGTATTAAATTTATCCAGAAAGAGGGTTGGTGTACCAGGATGATCGGGTGTTGGGCATGGCCACTGGATACCTCCTTTTTCCAGCCGTGAATAGGAGATGCCCGATAGAATGGGGGTTACCGAAGCCAGCTCATCAAAAATTACCGATTCATTCTTATAATCGGGCATTGGTTTACCCATTCGTTTAGCTATTTCGTGAATGATCCGCCAGTCCTCCCATGCTTCGCCCGGACAATCAACCGCTTTCCGAACCCGCAACACCCTTCGGTCGCTATTTACGAATGTTCCGTTTTTCTCCGCCCAAGCTGAAGCAGGTAGAATTACATCGGCAAGCTGAGTGGTTTCGGTTCTGAAAATATCCTGAACAACAACGAAATCCATTTTTTTGAGGGCTTCCTCGGTATGATTTAGGTTCGGATCGCTAATCATAGGGTTCTCTCCCATAATGTAAATGCCCTTCACTTTGCCCTTATAGGCTGCCTGCATTATTTCCACAGTAGTTAGTCCGGGTGTTGAGGAAAGCTCTTCGGGTTGAACGTTCCACACCCTGGCAACTTTTCTAAGATTTTCCTCGTTGGAAACGGGAATGTAACCGGGGAAATTGGCCGGATGACAGCCAACATCGGTTGCGCCCTGCACGTTGTTCTGCCCGCGTGGCGGATTAATTCCACAATGCTCGCGACCAACCTGGCCGGTTATTAGCATCATATTAATCAAGCTGAAAACGTTGTGTGTGCCAGTAACCTGTTGGCTCATTCCCATGCCGGTTGCAATCATCGAAGATTTAGATGTGGCATAAAGTTTGGCTGCCAGTTCTAGCTTGGCCTGGGGTATGCCGGTTATCCCCTCAACAAGCGCTGGTGAGTATTTTTCGGTAAACTCCTTAAGGAGATGGAATGACTCCATCCCCCCATCAACTCTTTCACTTATAAATTCTTCATCAATCCAACCATTCCTGATTATGATGTGAACAAGTCCGTTGAGCAGAGCCACATCGGTACCGAGTTTTGGCTGAAGCCAAACAGTAGCATAGCGTACAAGCGGTGTCCACCTTGGGTCAACAATAATTATTTTTTGACCGTTTGCCGCCCCGCGCTTCACGTAAGTAGCTGTAATGGGGTGAGTTTCAATAATATTGTTGCCAGTAACAAGTAAACAATCAACGGTTTCGAAATCTTCAATCGGATTGCTACCCGCACCATCCCCCATAGCTTTAAGCATTGCCGTTACTGTTGACGCATGGCAAAGACGTGTGCAGTAATCAATGTTGTTTGTCCCAAAAACTGTTCGGATAAATTTTTGAAAAAGATAGTTGTCCTCATTGGTGCATTTTGCCGAGGCGTAACCCGCCAGCGAATCGGGGCCATAGATCTGTTTAATTTCACCAAATTTTGCAGCAATCAGGTCCAACGCCTCATCCCATGTGGCCTCCTCAAACTTCCCGTCACGCTTAATAAGCGGTTTTGTAAGCCTGTCGGGGCTATGAACAAACTCGTAACCAAATCGCCCTTTAACACATAATCTCCCATCGTTTGGCGAAACTCCCTCAACCCCATTGCTCCTGACAATTTTCCCATCCTGAACCAGAAGCTCATTCTGGCATCCAACACCGCAGTACGGACAGGTTGTTTGCACTTTCTTTTCAACTCTATCGAGATTGATTGACTCTCGGTTGGGTTTTTCCACAATTGCTCCGGTAGG
>JBFXEO010000267.1:0-3499 GCA_050180015.1 Bacteroidales bacterium
GCCTAATTCGCTTATTTGTAATTCGTCTAAATTTGAGGATAATAACTCTTTGACTAATGGGTAAACACCGGGGTTGTTTAACGGCAGCCCATCTAACGCTTCTACCAATTCTAGGGTCGATATGGAAAATTCTTTTGAGTTATATTTCTGCGTAAAATAAAAATTGATTTGAGGGTGAGAACAAATCAGCATGGCTATTACTCCAGGAATATCCCCTAAAGGGAGGCAATCTATATGGTTGGTTTGCAGAACTGCTTTAAGCATCGTTCCCTGCCCTTCTATAGATTCTATTATCATGCTACCACCCGTCCTTTCTGCATTCTGTTTTAGCAAGGGCAAACCCAGCCCAACCTTACGAGTTGTACGAGTAGTAGCATAGGGATCCATAGCGCGTTGAAGAAATTCGGGGCTCATACCCTTGCCATTATCGGTTATGAGTAAAGCAAGGTAGTCATTTTTTTTATCAACTTCAATGTTAATTTCAATATTTGATGCCTGCGCAGTAACTGAGTTCTGAACGATATCCAGAATATGCAAGGAAATATCTTTCATTAATTAAACCGTTTAATTGCCTATAGTGCAATGGTTGAATATTATCTCAATAGGTTTTCACACATCGAGTTCGAGGATTGTCCTTTTTAGATCGCGAAAACTTAAATTGATCATTTCGAAAGTAGTTAACGCTGAACCTATTTGGTCTATAAAATGGGCATCGGAACTCCTAACAAATCGTTTCTTCGGCAAGAATGGATTAGCAGAAATAAACTTTTCTTCGGTGGTATGCCTCGACAACTCGATGGCATCGTAGTTTAAATCGGGAGGTACAAAACCTAACTGACTGGTTATACTATACCTTGGCCTATCGGCATGGGCCGGAATGAAAATACCGCCAAGGCCATGCACAAAAGATTCCACCTCGTTAATCCCTTTTGAAAGGGCACCAAGCAAAAGGTAATCAACCTCTTCAAGTACCTCTTCCTGCTCATTTACTACCACCTGATAGCCAAAAATGTCTGGATTATTGGGGATTTTCTGAATGTTTTCCTCTATGTAATCCTGAAACTGTTTCCGGCGCTCCTCATTCTCCAATAGGCAAATACAATGTACCTCCTCTCGCGTGGTAACTTCGGCCCCATAAACAGCCAATACCCCAGCTCTTAATGCCAGCTCCTGGATCAAAGGGCCATGTAAGGTGGAATTGTGATCCGTTACTGCAATAATATTAAGTCCTACTGCTTTTGCCTTATTAACAATATTTACAGGGCTCATCTCCAAATCGGCACAAGGAGATAAAACGCTATGAATATGCAAATCGGCACGATAGAGGCTCATTATTTATTTAGCAACTGATATAGCCTGCCCGTAATTCCGAACGCCTGTAGGGTAGTGCCTAAAATAGGTATCCCTTCGCTATTGCTCTGCTGAAGGGTATTCTGCTCAGGCTCCAGTCCCTTTACAAGAATTATAGCCGATAACTCCTTTAGCGATGCAATGGCCATTATATTGATGTGGGTTTGTAGGGTAATCCATGCCATGCCGGCATCGGCATTCCCCATTACATCACTTAACAAATCGGAGGTGTAGCCGCCCTTAATTTCATTATTCAACCCTTCGCTACCCGAGAACACCTTTAAATTTAACAATTTTACTACATCTTCAACTGTCATAGCTTTAATTATTTACTCTGAATAGGTTTTTCACAATCCTTATAAAAACGATTTGTACCCCATATTTTTTTCATTATTCTAAACGAGTGCTCAGGATCCAATTTACTCCGCTCCATAATCTTCTGCAAAAAAACGCAATGAGAAACAGCACCTTCACCCAGAACAATATCTTCGGCAAGCGCCAAACACGAAGGTGCTCCACACACCCCGCAGTCAATTCCGGGCAAATAGCACATCAAACGCTTTACCCGTTCCATTTTTTTTATTGCCATTGCCATGTCCTCATCGAGTTTAACCATCGAACGGGGCTCCACCCTACTCAATTCTAATTTTCCAACAAGAAATTGCTGATATTGAAGTAACTTATGCTGACTAAATGGGCTTTGATTTTTATCAGATAATTCTTTGGCTCGCTTTCTTAGGAGGTCGGCAGTTAAAAATCGATTACTTGCGGCCAAGATTCCTCCTGCACAGCTCTCATCGCACGCTCTTAGTTCAAGGAAATCTACACCCGACACCTCATCGTTCTCAATCTTTTCCAAAAATTCAATAACATTATGAATACCATCAATAGCCATGCATCGTCCATTGACATTGACGGCCTCACCATTAGTCAATGCCCAGGTAATACTGTGAGATGACAATTTTGATTCAAAAGTATTGACGGCCTCACCTACACTTTTCTTTTTTATTTCGTGCAGAGTTCTGTTATAGATTAAGTCCATATTAATTACACCCGTTAATTCAGACTTATCCTCACCCACAGGGCTCTTTATTGCGGCAATCTTAGCCGCACATGGCGTGATATAAAAAATCCCTATATCACCATCAGGAATGTTTTCCTCATTGAACCTTCTTCGAATATAAGTTGTAGTCATATCTAGGGGTGGCCGCAAAAGCAAAATATTCCCCACCAGCCAAGGGAACTTAACCTGTACAAGCCTAACAATTGCTGGGCAAAATGACGAAATAATAGGTTTCTTATTTTGATTCTTTACTATATAATCGTTGATTTGAAGAATCAAATATTCGACCGAATCCTCAACCTCAAACACATCCGTAAAACCGATATTCTTCAGAGCCTGAACCACCATTCCCGGTGTAACATCATCGGGGTACTGCCCCAGCAAAACCGATGGAATTAATGCTACCCTGTACTTGTGGTTAAAAATGTTTTGAAAGTCGTCCTGCTCAACAATTATTGCACCGGTTGGACAAACCCTATAGCACTCGCCACAATCGATACACCTATTGCTATGCAAATGAGCTTTACCATCTTTTACCCTTAAAGCCTCGGTAGGGCAAGCTCTCATGCAATGAGCACAGCCAATGCAAACATCCGTTCTTATTTTAAGTGCATGATGAAAACTAGCCTTTTCCAAAACTATACTCCTTCCTCTCTGCCTTTCAAATTAACCGTTATCTCCACATGAGTTCCCTTTCCAACCACGCTCGAAATTTTAAAATCATCGGAGTTATCCCTGATATTGGGCAATCCCATCCCAGCTCCAAAACCCATTTCCCTTACAATAATGGATGCTGTTGAGAATCCGGGTTGCATTGCCAGATTGATATCCGGAATTCCAGGGCCATTATCATCAAGTTTTATTAGTATTCGTTCAGTATCAATTTCTACTGTAATTACACCGTTAAATGCATGAGCCGCAATGTTTACTTCTCCCTCATACAGAGCAACCACAACCCTTTTAATAATGGCCGAATCAACATTAAGCTGTTTCAATATCTTCTTAACCTGACTTGAAGCATTGCCGGCCCTCACAAAATCGCCACCCTGAATTTTAAATTCAAAATTCATCGCACCTATTCTAGTA
>JBFXEO010000268.1:0-3464 GCA_050180015.1 Bacteroidales bacterium
ACCAAAAGCAAGATCAAGCTAACAGGTGGGCTTTTTTTACCGAGATTTACGGTGGAACCAACTCTTTCATCGACAAGGTTTTTGTTCAAAAACGGGGGATTGAAGCGCTGAGATTTGCTCCGCAAGATGAAAGTTACCCGCTCGATGCTTTCGAAGTTTTTATGGCACAGCATAAACCCCAGGTGGTTTTCTTTGAGGTAATATCAAACCCAATGCTTCTTGTGGCCGATGCCGTTGAGATTATCAAAATTGCCAAAAAATACGATGCTGCCGTAATCATTGATAATACTTTTGCTACACCATACCTATTTAAACCATTGAATTTTGGTGCAGATTTGGTTATACATAGTGCTACCAAATATCTTGCAGGCCATGGTAATTTATCGGCAGGTGTTGTAGCTGGCAATAATATAACGCTTGCCAAAGCCGCTGTAGAATACCGTAAATGGACGGGGCACATGCTTTCACCCGACGACGCTTACCGTTTACACGATATGCTAAAGTCGTTTAATCTTCGAATACAGCAGCATTTTAGCAGCGCTCAAAAAATTGCAGAATTTCTTTCGGATCAGCCCCGTGTTGCATCGGTTTGCTACCCAGGGCTTTATACGCATCCAACGCATGCCGTGGCTAATAAACTCTTTGTGAGCAAGGGGTATGGCGGCGTTGTAACATTTGATTTAAAGGGTCGCTCCTTTAAGGATAAGCAGGAAAAATGCGATAAGTTTATAAAATCCATATCGGAACATATACCATTAGTGTCAACTTTAGGTGATGCTGATACCATTCTTATGCCAGTTGAACCTGTTTGGGGCGATAGGTATCCTTTTCCTGGTATGATTAGGCTTTCCGTGGGAATTGAACAATACGATTATTTGGTTGATGTACTAGGAATGGCATTAGCCACACTATAGATGTCAACCCAATTCGTTATTTGAATAACGGGAATATCTTGAATTTTAAGAATAAATGTTATTTACTTAACAAGAATTTATGATCGCCTATCATGCTAACAATAAGCGAATTACAACAGTAATGGTATTAGGTTCGATGGAGCTGTTCGTAAAATAGTAACAAATGTCATAATTTTATTTTTTGCCTAACTGTAATTTTGCTTACGTTTGAACAGGTATTTTTCATGTAGAATTTGTAATAATTTATTAATCCATAACACTTTAACATTAATATTGATTGGAGGAACTACCATGCAGAATAAACTTCAAGAGCTAACCGAAAAAATCTACCGCGAAGGTCTTGAAAAAGGGCAGGAGGAAGCCAACCAGGTTATTGCCAAAGCCAAGGAGGATGCTTCAAAAATTATTGCTGAAGCAAAATCGCAAGCTGAGCATATAGTGGCTGCTGCCCACAAGGAAGCCAACGATTATCGTAAGAATGCTGAAACTGAAATCAACCTGTCTGCAAAGCAGGTAATTGGTGGCTTAAAACAGGAAATCACATCGATGATTGAGGCGAAACTTTTTGAAGCTCCAACCGTGGACGCTCTTAAAGATGCAGATTTTGTTAAGAAGGTAATTGAAACAGCAATCACTCGCTGGGACCCAAATTCACCCGAGAAGATCACTTTAAAAGTGCTTGTGCCAGCCGATATGGAAAAAACTATCGGCGAGCATTTTGCCAATAAATCACACGCTACACTGAATGCTGGCGTTGAGTTTGCCGTTGACAAAGCTATTAAGTACGGTTTCAAGGTTGGACCAAAGGATGGTAGCTATATCATTAGCTTCACAGAAAACGATTTTGAGTCGCTTTTCAGGGATTATATGCGTCCAAAGATTGTAGCATTGCTTTTTGGAGGGAAATAGCATGATGCGCAACTACTACTACCTGGTAGCCGGCCTTCCTGAACTCTTAATGGATCAGGAACGAAAGGATTTTAGCGTAAATGCACTCAAAGAAGAAGTAAAAGATAACATCCATCCGTCCGATTTTAAGCTGGTGAAATTTCTACATCTACCTTACGATAACGAAAATTTCCTCAATCAACTACTGAAGAGAGGTTTGGAGTATTCCGATATGGGCAACATCGAAAAATCCATTTTCGATGAACTCGACGAGAACGTTTCAATACTTCCACCCTACATGCAAGATTTTTACTACCAAATTACGGGCAAACAGAAATCAGAAGATGCAGAGGTTGATGAACCTGAAGCTGAAAAGGATGACTCTTTTCTCGTTGAAAAACTCCCAGAGGTACTATTTCAGGAGAAATTTTTCGATTTGGCCGTCAAAAGCAACAATCAGTTTCTTGCCCAATGGTTCATGTTTATAAGGGACTTTAGCAATGTTCTGTCGGCAATTAACTGTCGTCGACTTGGCATTGACCCTGCGAAACATTTGGTGGGAAGCTACCCGTTGGTTGAAGTTTTGGAAAAAAGTCAATCTGCCGATTTCGGTTTAAAACAGGAAGTTGATTATATCGATAGGGTTATTCAGATATCTGAAATAACCGATATTATTGAACGCGAGCGAAAATTTGATTTACTGAAGTGGGATATGGCTACCGAACTTACCACGTGGGACTACTTCAATATCAACTTTATTCTTGCTTTCTTCATTAAGGCGGGCATTATTCAACGTTGGTTAAAGCTCGATGCCAAAACGGGAGAGGAGCTATTCAAGCGCCTATTCGATGATCTGAAAGCATCGTACAACCTATCCAACAGCCTGCATTCATAAAGTTTCAGAATAATAAATAAGTAAAATAATAAAAAGAAACGGATGAAAACTAAAGGTAAAGTAACCGGTATTATTGCCAACCTTGTGATTGTGGAGGTTGATGGCCCGGTTGCCCAGAATGAGATATGCTACATCAATCTTTCTGGAGTGAACCTGATGGCCGAGGTTATTAAGGTCATCGGCAAACTCGCATACGTGCAGGTTTTTGAGAGCACCCGTGGACTAAGAGTTGGAAATACCGTGGAGTTCCAAAACCACATGCTCGAGGTTTCACTTGGCCCGGGCATACTATCCAAGAACTACGATGGGCTACAGCACGATTTGGCTAAAATGGAGGGTATCTTCCTTCAACGTGGCGACTATACCGATGCTCTTGACATGGATTCAACCTGGGAATTTACGCCAGTGGTTGAGCCCGGCAAGCAGGTAACTGCTGCAGATTGGCTGGGAGAGGTTCCTGAGAATTGGGTTAACCATAAAATTATGGTGCCTTTCACAATGACCGACAAGTATGCCGTGAAATCGATTGCACCTAAAGGAACCTACAAAATTACCGACACCATTGCAGTTCTTACAAGCTCAAAGGGTGAAGATATCAGCGTATCGATGGTACAAAAGTGGCCTGTTAAACGTGCCATTACTGCTTACCGCGAAAAACCCCGTCCATTCAGGATTATGGAAACTGGCGTTAGGGTAATCGATACGCTTAACCCAATTGCCGAGGGTGGTACTGGATTTATCCCCGGCCCTTTTGGTTGCGGAAAAAC
>JBFXEO010000269.1:0-3444 GCA_050180015.1 Bacteroidales bacterium
GCTCTTCCGATCTACTGCTAATTGCATTCTCAATTTCACCCTTTGTTACATTCCTGCAATAGCATACTATTTCGTTGCTCATCATCTCAAATTTTGCAGTTAATTATTTTTTTTCGTCAATAAATTTCTTGGCATTATCACCTCGCAAGTGGTTTGCCAATTCAAGCAGTCCGTCGGATAGGTACTTCACGTTGTAACCTTTGGTTTTCAGGTAAATCATAGCAATTATGGCACGGTCGTTATGGGGACAGGCTGTAACAATTAGTTTATCCTTGCTGAGTTTATGCAGGTTTTCAGGAAGTTCTGGTAGGGGAATACTTGTGGCAAAGGGCATATTCCACGACTTAAATTCCTCCTCGAAACGTATATCAACCAGCTGAACATTTCCCTCCTTTATCATTTCGGCAAGTTGAACGCTGCTAACCCTCATCTCCTTTCGAGCAGCATAATCGAAGTTTAAAAGGAAGTTTTCGAGGTTCGAATCCTGCGCATTTGCATTGACAAAGATTGATATTACTGCAATGAGTGTAGAAACTATCTTTTGCTTCATCAGTGGTTGTATTTAACCCCTTATAGGGTTTTGAGTCCTTTAAGGGGAATAATTATTACATCAAACTAAAAATTCTTTTTAAAGTCGTCAACCTTATTGGCAAGGTAAATAATGCCGATAAAAATTAGTGCTGCGATTGGAATAATAACCCACTCGTTAACACCCAAAGCAACAGAAATATCGCCATTAATAGACTTGGTCATCAGGTTTGTCTTGAAAAACTTCACATTAATCGCAAAGAACAAAACGCCCAGTACCATTCCCAGCAATCCAATCCAAGCATCCTTTTTGGCTTCGCCAATACGGGCAAACAGGGTTCCAGGGCAGTAACCCAGTAATCCCATACCTGTACCAAAAATTAAACCACCCACCAATTTACCCCAATCCAGAGCCTTTGGGTGTAACTCAATAACCCCTAAACTGCCGAGTGCGTAAAAGCCAATCATCGAAAAGGTTACGGCGGTAAGCATAAACTTAAGTATTTTGAAATCCTTTAACAGTAGCATTCCGGTTACCCGTGGATATTTTGTAACCCCTGTACGTTGTAGCGCATAGCCGAATATGAGGCCTATTGCCAATCCAATTATTATTTGTAGTAACATGGTTAACGTCCTCCAGTTTTAGGGTAAAGTAATTTAGCCACAATAATACCTGCTATGAAAAATGATGCACCTGCCACCATGCTTCCAAGCGATAGGTGCGCCCAGCCCTGCAAAATATTTCCAGTTGTGCAGCCAACAGCCAGCATTGTTCCTAAGCCAAGGCAGAAACCACCAAGTAGAACTACAGCGAAGCGTTTCCATACGTTAGAGCCGTGGTACTTTTCCCATACAGCAGGAATAACCTCTGGGGAGAAGTTCTTACTGCGTTTTGCACCAAAATAGGCTCCGATGATGATGCCGAACAGCATGATAAATTCCACAAATGCAGCGGGGCTAGTAAGGTTCTTTTGAACCACAGGGTTATCGCCAAGGGTCGTGAATACATACTTGAAACTTGCGGCTATGTATGCAACTCCTGCCGTAATGCCAAAGGGATAGTCCTTGTAGCTTAGCTTTTCGAACAGCACATAGGTAGCAATGGAGAGCAGCGATACCACTATTCCTCCTGTAAGCCAGTGCCATTCGTCGTTTTGGGTTAGTTTGAGTTTCATTTCTTTTTGGTTAAAGATTTAATTTATCAAGATACAATAATTGACAATCGTTAAACAAACATATTGAAAAATCATTTTAATTCTTCAGCCAACGCAGGCGCTAATTCTTCCACCGAAAAATACCCAGTATGCCTAAAATACTCTTCCCCCTCCTTGTTTAGCAGTACCTGCGTAGGGATTACTGCAATGCCAAAGTATTTCATTAGGCGTTGGTTTTCGGGTATCATTATGTTGATAAAAACCACGTTTACACGACTGGGGTATTTTACCCGAATTTCGCTCATAACGGTCTCCATGCGCTTGCAAGCCGAACAACCTTTTGCCCCAAATTCCAGAAAAGTAACTTGGTAGCTTAATCCGTTTTTGGTGTAGTTGTAAGCAGAATCGACAAAGGCCAATCCTGATTTTTGAATATCTGAACCAGCTTGGGCTTGAACTGCTTTCGAAGCAAAGTTGGTTAAGTTGTCTTTGTTTGCATAAAGCAAAATTAAAAACAGCACAGAAAGCACCATGAACACGATAGGCAAAGCTTGCTTTGTCCTAGTAGATAACTTCAGCTTGTTCATAAACTTTTTTTAACACCTCTTCAGTTACTGGGGTTTCCCCTTTTTTGTAGCCAAGGTCGGTAATACGCAAATACTTGTAATCAGCAAATCCGTACTTATCTAAAATCCTTTTCCCGCAATCTATGGGGCATCCATCAAGCATTAGTATGTTTTTTTTCTTGAAGTTCTCAATGGACTTTTCAATACCAGCACCAACCGTAGCAAGACAGCTCATCTTGCGTACACCATTATCCCGAAGTTTTCGGGCAACAATATCGGTTACCTGCCCTAAATCGCACGAACCAGAGCACGCAAAAACAATATAATCGCTTGTGCCGCAAAGGCAAGCACTTTTCTCCTGATTTTCCATTTTCACTCTACATTAAATATTTAAACACAAACTTTTTTGTTATCGGCATTACAATCAAAACGGTTGGGAATGCTACTAAAAGAGATAAGCCCCATCCTTTCAACCATTTTATAAGTTCGAAGTTGCCATTTACAAAAGCCATAACGAGCGTAACAACGCAGGTCATTATGGCAACCATGATAAACATGGAAAGCACATTAGCTTGTTTTTCTTTTAACCTCATAGTCTGAAATCATTAATAAACTATAGTTTATACTCAAAGCTTAATACTATATGATTTTGAAAATTGATACCACTGTCTTTTGGTTGCCAGCCCTGATAGTTCAGCGAAACATTCACCCCTTTTATGGGGTTATAATGAATTCCAGCAATGTATGCATTCCCAATACTGCTGTAGTACCAACTCTCGCCATTGCCATTAATGGTATTAGCTTGTAGCTGGTCGAAACGGCCAAACAGTTCTACATTCTTGGCCACCAAAACGCTACTGTAAACCGATAATCCGTAAAGGTTATGCTTATTGATGTTCAAATGATTTTTGCGGTAGTTGTACTCTGCACCTAATCTAAATTTATCATCAAACTTATACCCAGCAAAAATAGAGAATAGCTGTTGTTTGGCACCTTTTAAGGGGTTATCTGATTTTGTGTAATCGTAGTAAAAGCGGGTTTGCAACCCTTTCATGGGCTTAAAATCAGCCCCTCCCGCCAGTTTAACATCTCCGTATTCGTCTTGGTCATACCGAAAGCCTTCTCCATTGGTAAGGGCAACATCAAAACCTAGCATCTCGTTAACCGTAAAATACCCGATTATCCCTAAATCGCTG
>JBFXEO010000270.1:0-3418 GCA_050180015.1 Bacteroidales bacterium
ATAAAAAACCAGCATAAGGCACAGGGAAAGGTAATAATCAACGATAAGATATGTTATAAGTATAAAAAACAACTTTGAAAAACATGTTGTAAAACATACTAGGGGGGGTAGTTGTGTCTAATAATTATTACATTTGTTTAGGCAGACGCTTCAGGTATAGCATTGAATGTTCAGCCGGTGTACAGCGGCTGTGTACCAGCGGTTGGTGCTAAACGCCGGGGTCACGGTACATGATTTCTGGGAAGTTTGCCGGGAAAGTTATTAATCAACTAAACTTTAGTAACTACGAAAAAGAAAATTTTAGTATTTGCAGCACTCGTGGCTTTTGCAGGTATGATTACATTGTCAATAAGTGCAGCTGCAACGGTTAGACCGAATCCAGAATGCCCCAATGGCTGCAAACCTGAAGGTGCTGGGTGCTATTGCTATGAATGGCATTTTTGCTTGCTTGAAGCACAATAAAAGGAGATTATCCGTTTTTCTGGGGAGTTTAGGGAATACTCCCCAGTCTTTTATTACATAATGAATTCCTCCTCAATCAGAATGATTATTCCACAATTAACACTTAACCAAATAATTAAAGTACGTATCAGTTTTTTGCAAAATGATTGTATAAAGCACACAGCAAACCTTATATCAAATAAAACGAATTATTATTAATCAGTTAGAAAATGCTTGTAACAATATGAAACTTATAAATCTTTTAATCGCTACCATGTGTATTGTAGCAATTTATTGTAAAAGTAATTCTGTTGAAAAAACAGAGAAGCATTTGTACAAACAAAATAATGTAATCGACGTTAGCGATAAAATTATTGATATAAAAACTGAGTTGCTGTTTGGGAAATGCCATATGTACGTAGTTGATAAATACCTTGTGGTTGCAGAGGTAGTCCCATCAGGAGACAGAGGAATACATCTCTTCGATTTGAAAACATTTGCATACATAACAAGTGGAGCCATAGTTGGCAAGGGGCCAGGCGAGGTTTCTCGACAAGGACGTTTAGGTATTGATTCCAAAAATAGGATTATTTGGGTGTCAGACCATGGCAAGCGAACCATGTGGAAATTTCCACTAGACAGCATATTAAACAATAAAATGTATAAACCAACAGAAAGGCTGGATTTAAACAATGAGTTGTTTATAGAACGTTTTGGATTTCTAAACGACACCATTGCTATAGGCAAAGCTGTTCGCGTGTTAAGTTCCAATAGTTTTGAAATGACTACAGCAAAATTAAACACTAAAACTAATGCCATTGAGGTGTTTGGCTACGAGCATCCTGATGCTGTGGGTAAAAAGTCTAACTCCATGTTTCACGTATCCTTAAAAAATGGGATTTATGTAAATTGCTACTACTATTGTGACTTAATGACTATTTGTGACTTGAACGGCAATTTGAAATTTAATGTGTACGGTGACAACCCTATAAATAGCAAAGATTTAAAATATTCTTACTTCTTCGGAGTAGATATAATTGATAGTACAATAGTAGCATCATATATCGGAGATGTTATGGAAATTCTTGACGAACATCAACGGCCAATGGGCAATTTACCAACAAAGTTTTTTGTTTTTGATGTAGATGGGAATTATAAGGCTACCTTAGAAACAGGTAGTAAGTTTACGTCCTTTTGTTTAGATGAGGAGAATAAGAGAGTTATAGTCTATTTTAGTGGCCGAGAGAATCCACTGGGCTACTTCGAGTTAAATGTTAGTGAATTGGAATAGCGGTAAAACAAATCAATCTATTATCCTCCTAACTATGAAAGATATTCTCCTTATAACATGTTTTGCTTGTATCGCAATCCTTTTTTCAACGTGCACATCCGTAAAACAAGACTCAGCGCAAAATTCAAAAGATACCCTTATTGGTAAAGCTGTAACCTTTCCCCCTCAACTATTGAGAATGGATGGATTAGGTTTTTCTGATCTAGAAACATTTACGGCTGAATCGAAGAATAAGATCAAAATGATTTCCATCATAGACGGTACCTGCGCTGCATGCATAATCAACCAGATGAACGGGCTCGATAGTGTGTTCAACGCCATTATCAGGGACCGCGACCTCGTTGTGGTTTTTATCTTGAACGTGAGCCGTAACGACTCATCCTACTTTATGCTTAACATGCAACCAGCAATTAAAGCCAAGGGAATAGTACTATGGGATAACAGCTACAGCTTTGAGCGGCAGAATAAACTTTTTACTCCGGACATGAATCTCCGCACGTTTATGGTAAACCGGGAGAACCGAATTATTCAGTACGGCAACCCCTTAATGCACCCCGATGTTATTTGGGAGTATAAGGCCAAGCTGGCGAGTAGCGGCCTGTAGCCCCCACCCCTTCCTGATGCCAGAACTTTCACGCTTTAGCCGGCATAACGGTAGTTGGCCCCTGGCTATCTTGAGTTACTGTGCAACACGTTCCGTTTTTTACATCCATTACGCTGCATGGGGGATGATTTTGCGGATAGACTGCGGTATAACCGCCAAAACATGTTGTACAACATACAGGGGGGGGTAGTTGTGTCTAATAATTATTACATTTGTTTAGGCAGACGCTTTAGGTATAGCATTGAATGTTCAGCCGGTGTACAGCGGCTGTGTACCAGCGGTTGGTGCTAAACGCCGGAATCACGGTACATGATTTCTGGGAAAGGGTTGTTTGCCGGGAAGATTATTAATCAACTAAACTTTAGCAACTATGAAAAAGAAAATTTTTATCATTTCAACTATTGTGGCAATAGCTATAACGGCCTTTTCCTTTGCAGCAAATTCTGCCTGTGGAAAAGTAGCCCAAAGTGAATGTTACTCGGGAGAGAACGGAAAACGCTGTTTACACGCTTCAGAGGTTGGTGCTGGTAACTGTGATGGATCAAAAGTTCTTGAACAAATGGAACCCTAAGTTATGTTTCTTATAATGTGAATTAACAAGCCATAGACGAATCAGTATCTATGGCTTGTTTTAACGGCTAACCATAAGCATTAATAAAATGAAATCATTTATAAAAGTATTTATTGCTACGGTAGGATTTTATATTCTATTAAGTGGCTGCAGTAGCAATTCGAATCGAGTAGTTAAGTTGATTCCCACTCTCTCGGACAGCTTAACGTTTACAGCGGAAACCCAAATAGTAAAACTGGAGACCTCTCCAGGGTGTAACCTTGGAATAATTGACAAAGTTCTTACCGATAACAAAGGGAATAGAATAATTATAGCATCTGACGATAACCTATATATTTTTGATGGGAAGGGAAAGTTCTTGTGTAAATTAAAGCAAGGAAAAGGCCCAAATGAGGTATCACGAATTATGACTTTTTCAATAAACAAAGAAAAAGAGTTGATTTATGCTGTTGATATGGCAAGTCTTATTGTTGTTATTGATTATGATGGTAATATAATTGACAAATTTTCG
>JBFXEO010000271.1:0-3412 GCA_050180015.1 Bacteroidales bacterium
ACAGGCAGTTAAGTATTTTCTTGATTTAGATGCCGGGGAGGCTGAAACAATAGTTCTTGCAACTGAAATTGGGGCCAACTTGATAATTATTGATGAAAAATTAGGACGATTTCATGCTAAACATGCAGATTTGAAAGTAACTGGTACAATTGGTGTTTTGATTAAAGCTAAAAATGAAGGTATCATAAAAGATTTAAAACCATTACTATACGAGTTGACAGAAAAAGATGTGTGGTTGAGTGATAAATTGATTGATGATATACTGAAACAAGCTGGAGAACAATAATTTACATTTATTAATTGATAGTAATCCGGGAGGCGCCCAGTCCCGATATATGCGGGATAGAACTACACCCGACGGGTTCATGGCTATGTACTTAATGACGATTTTACGATTTTTTGAAGAAAAATAGCTGAAGTGTTCCTTGATGTTTTGTAGGTTTTCCGAAATTCCTTTGTTTTAGGCATTCCCTTACCGCCTATTGTACTCAATACATGGAACGGTAATACCTTTTGAAATATCCAAAACATAGCGTAGGGCGTAAGTGCCGCAAAACCCCCTTGCTTGGCGTAGAGTTCACCCATCGCTCGGCGTAGTTTTGTGCGTTGGAATCTGAGCGTAAGGTAACTACGTCGTTCCTAAATGGTGGTCTCTGACCACTTAAATTTCAATTAATACGTTTTCCATTTCAGTTCGATAAATGCGTTATCAAGCATACCATCCAAATCGGCATAGTTTCGAACACTCGAATATAAATATTCCCATTTGCTAAGCGTAGTCTCCTGACTACGCTTGGTAAAATTTTGGTTTACCTTCGGTGAGCCCTCCGCTAGTTGGCGGATCGGTTCCTGACCGCAGGAAGTAAACTTTGCCTTACGGCAAGACAGTTAAAAACTGTCCTTTAGCCACGACGAAGTCAGAAGACTTCGCCGAGCGGGGGGATTCATCTATAAAATGGTGAAGTCTGAATTTATAATTTTTTTTATACATTAGCTTATAGAAATAGAATGCAACTTTATAGCGACTATACAACCAAAAATGGAATAATACGTAATAGAGTGGCGCCTATAAACGAGTTGGCTGCAAGGCAAAAAAGAAAAAAATGACGATATTTGACATATGAATCACTGGACTAAATTGAGCATAGAATATGCGAACCAAAGGTCGTATTTGGATGACCTATTTCAAGTTTATCCTACCATTCCCGAAGGAATCAGGGACATAGATGAGAATATCTGGGCTGAAATTGAAAAAGCATTTAAACGCAAAAACAATCAAGCCCTTATACGACAACTTTTCAAGTTAGACCTGTTTCCGATAAAAGACAGCTATGTTGCATTTCTCAAGAAAGACAATTCTGCCATTGACAGAAATCCTAAGACCATCAACAGACTTTGTGGACGCCTCTATGAAATGGGGTTAGACAAAATTTACGAAAGATGTAGCGAGCCCAAAGAAACCAATAGACAAATCGGCCCTATGTTCAAAAACTGGCTTGATAAAAAAGCACTTGGAGTAATGCCAGTTTCATTGGACAAATTTCTTTCCAACGACAAGGACGCTGTATTGAAAGCGAACGATGAAGAAAAGAAACAATTTGCCAAAAAGTACCTAAACTACAATAGAGACAAAGGACTTGATTTTGTTGCTCGTTTCAATGGCAAATATGTGATTGGAGAAGCAAAATTCCTTTCCGACTTTGGCGGTTCTCAGAACTCTGACTTTGAGGATGCGATAGCAACATTGGAAACCAAAGACGCAAATGCTGTCAGGATTGCCATTTTGGATGGCGTATTGTATCTCAAAAGTAAATCCAAAATACACAATTTCATAACCAATCCCTATAAGGATTATAAAATCATGAGTGCTCTTGTCTTAAGAGAGTTTCTTTACCAGCTGTAATGACTATGAAAAACCTGCTTATAAAAGGCGACAATCTTGAAGTCCTCAACTATCTTTTGGATAAAAAGAATTTGAGGGGGAAAATAGATTTGGTTTACATAGATCCGCCATTTGCAACAGGAGGTAACTTCACCATTACAAACGGGCGATCATCTACAATTAGTAACTCAAAAAATGGAGATATTGCCTATTCTGATAAATTGCTCGGTAATGATTTTATCGAATTTTTACGACAGCGACTAATACCGTTAAGAGCACTACTATCTGAACAGGGTTCATTGTACCTACACACTGACTACAAAATAGGCCATTACGTTAAGGTGATGATGGATGAAGTTTTTGGAATTGAGAACTTCCGAAATGACATAACAAGAATAAAGTGCAATCCTAAAAACTTTAACCGTATTGGATACGGCAATATCAAAGACTTGATTTTATTCTATTCTAAATCTACGAATCCCATTTGGAACGAACCAAGAGCAAAATATTCAGAAAAAGACCTTGATAAACTCTTTCCAAAGACGGACAAGCAAGGACGCAGATATACTACTGTTCCAATTCACGCACCAGGTGAGACAGAGAATGGAAATTCTAATAAGCCATTCAAAGGAATTTTGCCCCCAAGTGGCAGACATTGGAGAACTGATGTTGAAACATTAGAGCAATGGGATAAGGAAGGGCTAATTGAATGGTCTTCAACTGGCAACCCAAGAAAAATCATTTACGCAGATGAAAGAGAGGGAAAACGGGTACAGGACATTTGGGAATTTAAAGACCCCCAATACCCATCCTATCCGACAGAAAAAAATCCTGACTTACTTGACCTCATAATTAAGACTTCATCCAATCCTGGAAGCATTGTGTTAGACTGTTTTTGCGGTTCGGGGACAACATTAAAATCAGCCCAAATAAATGGACGAAAATGGATTGGAATTGACCAATCAGACCATGCTATAAAAGCAACTAAAGAAAAACTTGAAACAGTCGAAGGTGATCTTTTTATTGAAAAAGCTGACTACGACTTTGAAGAATTAGAAAAAACGCCCAGTAGGTAATAAATAGGCCTCTGAGTGGCGCGTACCGCTATATTCGGGATTGAGTTACTTCCGCCGGGTTCATGGCTATGTACTTAATGACGATTTTACGATTTTTTGAAGAAAAATAGTTGATGTGTTCCTATAAATTTTACAGGTTTTAAGCAATCCTGATGTTTTAGGCATTTCCTTACCGCCCAAAGCATAGCAGAAGTGCAAATGCCTCAAAACCTCTGAAATTTGAACCTATATGGCTGAAAAAGCTAACAGAACAATTAAACACCCTTTGATGGTTTGTAAAATATTTTCTACATTTGCTTATAGAAATAGAACGCAACTTTATTTCGATTATACAAACAAAAATTGAAATATTACGCGGTAGAGTGGCGCATATAAACAAGTTAAGTGAATTTGCAATGAAAATGAGGTTAAAGGGTTTGTAATATGAAAGCAATTGATTATAATAAAAGTAGTA
>JBFXEO010000272.1:0-3394 GCA_050180015.1 Bacteroidales bacterium
ATTTAGGCTCTATAGGTAGAAGCGTGTACCTCACCCCCGATCCTAAGGGTGTAACTTTTCTTGAAGTGTTGATGCGTTACGGTGTAAAAATTCAGGCAGAGAAGCAGAGCAATCAGATGTCGCTTTTTGGAGCTGCCAGCGGATTTGATGTGCCTAAACCCGAGGCACCCAAAGTTGATGAATGGTCAACACTTGATTTGTTGACCCGCGAGAAGGAGGTTGTGGGCATTTACCTGTCGGCACACCCGTTGGATGAATTCAAATTTGAAATAGACAATTTGTGCAACGTTACCCTGGCCGATTTAAAAAACATGGACCAGTACCGCGAACGCGATGTTACCATTGCGGGAATGGTAATTGGGGCAAAGATAGATACAACTAAAAATGGAAAACCTTACGCCCGCATCACGCTGGAGGATTACTCCGATACCACGGAAATAATGCTATTCGGGAAAGATTTTGAAACCTACCGGAACTTTTGCTTTACCGGGTACATGGTTATGGTTAAGGGTAAAATTCAGCCTAGAACCTATAAGCCCGACGAGCTGGAGCTACGGATTCGTAGTATGTCCATGCTTTACGATGTCCGTGAACGTCAAATTAAAGGCATCACCATCACCTTACCCCTGGCGGACATTACCGATGGACTAATTGACGATTTTGTTAGGTTATCGTCTAGGGATAAGGCGACAGTCCTGCTACGCTTCAGGGTAATTGACCCCGTAAACCGGGTTTCGGTGGATATGTTCTCCCGATCGTATAGGGTAAATATCAACAATGATTTTGTTAACTATCTAAAAGATAACGAAATGGATTTTAAATTGATGATCGATTAAACTTTTCGGAACTTATACCGTTTAATTTTAGTAATTTTAAAACTGTTAAATATTAATTCAAAGTACAGACATGGCACTACAGGTTAACGATTCAAATTTTGACGAGTTAGTATTAAACTCGGGTAAACCAGCATTGGTGGATTTTTGGGCCGAATGGTGTGGCCCGTGTAGGATGATAGCACCCTACGTAGAGCAAATTTCCGAGGAGTATAAAGATAAAGCGGTTGTAGCCAAAGTTGATGTGGACAATTGTCCGGGTATTGCTTCTCGCTATGGAATCAGGAATATTCCCACGGTTTTATTCTTTAAGGATGGTAAGCAGGTTGACAAGCAGGTTGGCGCTGTTCCCAAAAGCAACCTACTTGCAAAACTCGAAGCATTATTGTAGTAGGCGTGAAATATTTTTAGGGCCGGTTGCCCAGCCCGGCCTTTTGTTTTTTAATAGGACATTAGAATTTTTTATATAATTTATCTAATGCTTGGAAGTCAAAAATTTAACATCCAGTAAAATACTATGAAGGTTTGTGTTTATTGTGCTTCCAGCTCCAAGGTGGATCCAAAATATTTTAAGGCAACCGAAATTTTGGCAAAAGACATGGCCAAAAATAATATTACCGTTGTTTACGGTGGCGGTTCTCACGGATTGATGGGCTGCCTTGCCGATACAGCCCTGCAGCGGGGTGGAAAAGTTGTTGGAATTTTGCCCCGTTTTATGGATAAGGTGGAATGGGGACATAAGGGTTTAACTGAGTTGAAGTTGGTAAGGGACATGCACGAACGGAAAAAACTGTTGATTAAGGATGTTGATGCGGTGGTTGCCTTGCCCGGTGGGTGTGGAACCCTTGAAGAGTTAATGGAGGTGATCACCCTGAAAAGACTTGGGAAATTTACCAAACCCATAGTAATTCTTAATACCGATGGATTTTACGATCACCTGAAAGCACTTTTGTCCAAAATGGTTGAGGAGCATTTTATGCGAACCGAGCATGTTGATATTTGGACTTTTGTGGACAAACCCGAGGATATTATACCCGCCATCGAAAGTGCCCCAAAATGGGATAGCGATGCAATTAATTTTGCTGCGGTATAAAAAAGTAAGTTTATTAATTATATCAAATTCTATAAAAAACTGTAATCATGAATAATAAAATTCTATTCACACTGATAATATTTTGCTGTTTATTTTTTTTCTTTTGCAAAAAAGAAACTACATCACGCAAACCAATTCCTGGATTTTACACTAATGACACAGTAGCCTATGTAGGATCATATATTAAAATAATTGATACATCTAAAAACTTCGAGTATCCTGCAACCTACCATTGGACATATGAAGGAGGTCGTCCTAGTTATCGAGGATTCTATTTTTTCGATACCTTCCAATTCCGAATAGGTGGTCCTACAGACATTGTTGCTTTTGACAGTATTGGCACATACTCTATTTCTCTAACTATACGAAACAATGAGAAAGAGGAAACTATAACTAAAAAAAATTATATAAGAGTTATTGAGGATCCACTGCCGGCCATCTATGTTAATTCCTCAAATCTTCCTTACACTGATGGATATGTCGATCTCATTTTCTTGGATGAATTACAAACACCCTATGAATGTTTAGGAAGTTATATTTATGATAATAAATTCAAGATCAGAACCCCTGACGAATACATTGGCAAAACAGTAAATTTATATTGCGAAAGTTGCGGTTTCTATGACTCGGATATATTATATATTTCAGATACTGTTTCAGTAACACTAACCAATAAGGTTTATATAAACTTTTTTTTTAAAGAGTATTCATGGTGGAAGTAATTCGACACGAAATTATTTAAAACAAATTACTTCCTTCGACATAACTCACTACTTATTCCTGTAAACAAACAGTTTGCTATCACCAACCTCGTCGTAATTAATGGGTGATCCTTTAAAAAGCGGAGCTTTTACGCCATCGCCAAAGAATTTATTTCCCACAAATACCCGAGCCTCATCCCAAAGTCCACGCTGAATAAAACTCGATAGCAATGTAGCCCCACCCTCAACTATAACCGAAATTATATCGCGACTACCAAGTTCTTTTAGAATTTGGGCTTCAACCCCTTTTACAAAATCAATGGTAATCATTTCAAGATTTGGAATTCCACCAAATTCTGCTTTTCGCGACAATGAACTGCTGTTGTTCCCTATAAAAAGTAATGTTGGTTGGGAACCATCAAAAACATGAGATTCTTTAGGGAGTCTTAACTTCCTGTCTACAACAACTCTTATAGGTGCTTTTCCGCTCCAATTTCGAACATTTAGGTGTGGATTATCTTTCTCAACGGTGTTAGTTCCAACTAAAACAGCCTGTTCTTCACTTCTCCATCTGTGCACAAGCGATCGGGCCAGCTCGTTAGTTATCCATATCGGGGCAATCGGATCCGAGTGGTCTCTTATGGCATCAATGAAACCATCTATTGTTTGAGCCCATTTCAGAATTATGTAAGGGCGTTTCTGGGTTTGGTGCATTATAAACATCCGGTTTAATTCATTTTCTTCATTCTCCAGTACACCAACGGGAA
>JBFXEO010000273.1:0-3367 GCA_050180015.1 Bacteroidales bacterium
TATTGAGATTGCAGCAACGCAGCAAAACGGGCAGGCTATGGTGCCTGAGGTTACCATTTTCTTCGAAAACAGGTTATACCGGGGCAATAGAACAACCAAGCATAACTCCGAACACTTCAACGCGTTCCGTTCCGATAACTACCCCCCGCTTGCCGAGGCCGGCATTTCAATCCGGTATAACTTTCCATTTATTCACTACCCAACCCATGAGCAGGAAATCCTTGTGCATACTCAGCTCGATAGCTCAATAGCTGTTTTAAAACTATTTCCGGGCATATCGGAAAACGTTGTTGACGCTGTTCTGAATACAAAAGGGGTGAAAGCTGTAATACTCGAAACCTATGGTTCGGGCAACGCACCCATGCAAAAGTGGTTCATCCAGAGGCTTAAGAATGCCATTGACAATAATATTGTTATACTCAACGTTACTCAGTGCAAAGCCGGTGGGGTCAACATGGAAAAGTATGAGAATGGCCTTATGCTGAAAAGGCTGGGTGTAGTTAGTGGTCGCGACATAACATACGAAGCCGCCGTGGCTAAGCTGATGTTTTTATTGGGTAAAGGTTTTATAGGTAATAACCTTGCTGTGGAACTGGAAAAATCGATAGCAGGCGAAATAACATTGAAATAGTCATTGTTTTTTTAAATATTTTTTTTGTATTTTGCGCCACATTTTACACGTTCTTTTTTAACTTTTTTGTAATTTTGGAGAGATGGCCGAGTGGTCTAAGGCGCACGCCTGGAGAGCGTGTATACGCCAAAAGTGTATCGAGGGTTCGAATCCCTCTCTCTCCGCAAGCCTTTTATTGTTTAACTAAATTCATGAACAAACAAAACAAACCTTTAGTAATAATTAAACGACAATCAAACCATGAAAAAGCTATTCACTTTAGTAGCAGTATTTGGGGTGCTCTCGTTTGGAGCATCAACCTATGTGAGTGCACAGGACGAAACTGCAGCTCAACCTGACTCTGCAATGGTTCAGCAGCAGCAGGTAGAGCAGGTAGATTCTCCTACCGTCCCAGCCGAGGAAGGCCAATCGTTGCACAAAGCGCTTAAAACAAAGTTTATTGAGGGTGGCCCTGGTTTTATGGCCGCTATCCTTTTAACTTTGATTATCGGTTTAGCAGTTGTAATTGAACGTATCATTTACCTTAACCTGGCTACCACTAACACTAAAAAACTTCTTAAGGACATTGAGGATGCCTTGCAGAATGGCGGTGTTGAAGCAGCTAAGGAAGTTTGTCGCAACACCCGTGGCCCGGTGGCAAGCATTTTCTATCAAGGGCTTAGCCGCGTTCACGAGGGTATCGATGTTGTTGAAAAGTCTATCGCAACTTACGGTTCAGTTCAGATGGGCCAACTTGAAAGTGGCTTAACCTGGATTGCACTTTTCATCGCAATCGCCCCTATGTTAGGATTTATGGGTACTGTTATTGGTATGATTGGCGCTTTCGATGCTATTGAGGCTGCAGGGGATATATCTCCGTCGCTTGTTGCTGGTGGTATTAAGATTGCTCTTATCACAACCGTTTTTGGTCTTATTGTTGCTATTATCCTTCAGATTTTCTACAATTACCTCCTTTCGAAAATCGACGGTATTACCAACGATATGGAAGATTCTTCCATAAGCTTACTCGATTTACTTGTTAAGTTTAACCTGAAAAATTAGTAAAAATGTCAGACGCATTAATCTCTAAATTACTGAAAGTGCTGACATGGCTTATTATGGGCGTTTCTGTTGTGATGACCATTCTTTTCTACTCTAACAACATGACAGAAGAACCTTTCATTATTTGGGCTTACATACTTTTTGCTCTTGCTGCATTGCTTGCTTTGGCATTCCCTGTTTACTTTTTTATCAAGAGCCCCAAAAAAGCCATTAAAGCGCTTATCGGAATAGTCGGCATGGCAGTTGTGTTGCTTATCGGCTATTTGCTTTCCGATGCAACACCAATTGTTGCACCTCAGAACAATCCTGATTTTTCAAATCCTACGGTCCTAATTTTGACTGACACAGGGATAATTGCAACCTATATACTATTTGGTGTATCAGTCCTTATTCTTTTGTACACTGGAGTTAGGGGTGCTTTTCGTAAGTAGTAATATCGGTTTTTACTGAAACTGGAAACACTTAAAAAAAAACAAATGGCAAGAAAACTTCCAGAAATAAACGCAAGCTCTACGGCCGATATAGCATTCCTTCTCTTGAGTTTTTTCCTTATGGTTACAACCATGGATGTTGACTCAGGTTTACCACGTATGTTGCCTCCCATGCCTCAAGGTGAACAAGAAACTGATATCGAGGTAAAGCGCAGAAATATTTTTACAGTACTTATCAATAAAAGTGACAAGCTACTGGTGCGTGGTGAGCCAATGGATGTATCGTTACTCAAGGAAAAAACCAAGGAATTCATTGTTAACCCCAATAACGACCCTAATATGTCCGAAAGTAAAGAGGAAGATATTCCTCTAATAGGGCCATATAGGGTATCAACTGGGGTTGTTTCGTTGCAAAACGACCGTGGAACGTCGTATAAAATGTATATGACCGTACAGAATGAACTGGTTGCTGCTTATAACGAGTTGCGCGATGAACTCTCGATGTCAGTATTTGGCAGGCCCTACGCAAAACTCGAAAAGGAACAGCAGGAAGCCGTTGCTAAGGCTATTCCACTTAGGATTTCCGAAGCTGAACCTAAAGATGTTGGAGGAAAATAAGTATGGCTACATTTTCACGCAAAGGGAAAGGCGAAATGCCTGCTATATCTACAGCTTCGCTTCCCGATATCGTTTTTATGACGCTTTTCTTCTTCATGGTGTCCACCTCTTTTCGTGAAACCAGCTTATTGGTTTCGATTAAGTCACCTGAAGCTACTGAAGTGGATAAGCTGAAGAAAAAAACCCTCGTTTCGTACGTTTATATTGGAACCCCACTCCCGGCATACCAGACTCTTTTTGGTACTGAGCCTCGTATTCAACTCAACGACAGCTTTAAGTCTTTAGATGACATACGCGATTTTATTGCTTCGGAGCGTGAAGCTCTTTCCGAGGGTGAAAGGCCTTTGCTAACAACTGCACTTAAAATTGATGAGGATACCCGCATGGGTATTGTTACCGACGTTAAGCAGGAACTTCGCAAGGCTAGCGCACTAAAAATTACTTACATTTCCAGAAAGAAATCAAAATAGTAATTTTCATCTAACTTTTTAAAACAAGGGGGAAGTTTTTCCCCCTTGTTTTATATACCATTTTCATTCAGTTGGTTTGAATGGTTTATTTTCAGAGCTTTGACCATCAACTTACATTATCATTAAACATAATCTTGAATTAATGAGGCCGGTCTAAAAAGTTTATGATTGAAAGG
>JBFXEO010000274.1:0-3357 GCA_050180015.1 Bacteroidales bacterium
GTTAATACAGCAGCACGGGGGTAAGGTTGTTAGCGGCGTTTCTGCATCAACCTCAATGCTAGTTGCCGGCGATAAAATTGGCCCGGCCAAGCTGGAAAAGGCAGGTAAGTTCGGGATTCAAATCGTATCGGAGGAGGATTTTTTTGAGTTGATTAAAGAATGATATTTTTTGAAGTCTCCCGTATTTTTAGTAAAATTGCATCCTAAATCAATTATAGTTTAACGTGAAGGCAATAGATGATTTTAAGTACAAAAAGTCATTGAAAGCATTGAATAAAATGCTGGATGGTTTTACACGTTATCAAATGGTGCAGAATCTTACAACTGCCCGCTCAATTGGCATTGTATTTTATCTACACGATCAAACTACCATGGACGAGGTGCTAAACCTTAAGCAATATTTTGAAGGGTTAAACATTCACGTTCAGGCACTGGGCTATTACAATGGAAAGGAAATACCTCAGTATTATACCATGCACAGCGGCGTGGATGTATTTGATAAGGAGAGGGTAAACTGGTTTGGAAAGCCAGATTCCCCCATTATTGATACTTTTGTATCAAAAAACTTTGACATTCTCGTTGATTTAAATTTTGATGAGATAATTACGTTGCGCTGGGTATCGTCGCTTTCAAAGGCCAGATTTAAGGTGGGAGCTGCAAATTATCAGAAAAACCCGTTTGATTTAATTGTTTCTGTTGATAAGGCCAAAGGGTTAAACTATCTCTGCGAGCAGGTTAAGCAAATTCTTTACCAGCTTAATAATAGATTTGCACAGGCACCCACCAGCCAACAACCATAGAATACACCAATATAAAAATATGATAACTGATAAATTCCGGGGATTGGGTGTTGCCATGGTTACACCATTCGATCAGGAAAAGGAAATTGACTACGATGCCACAGAACGGCTAATTGAGTATTTAATCTCAGGTGGGGTTGATTTCATCGTTGTTCTGGGAACAACTGGAGAAGCCGCAACCCTTACCGACAAGGAGAAACGTTCGCTGGTTAAATTTGTCATCAGGAAAAATGATGGGCGATTGCCCATAATGCTTGGAATCGGAGGAAACAACACCAATCGGATAGTTGAACTTATTGAGGATTACGATCTTGATGGTATCGATGCAATTCTTTCTGTGGTTCCATACTACAATAAGCCAACCCAGAAAGGCTTGGAGCTGCACTTTAAAACAATTGCTGCCGAAAGCCCTTTACCCCTTGTTTTATACAATGTACCCGGAAGAACAAGCGTAAATATGACGGCGGAAACCACCCTTAAGCTGGCACACGAAGTTCCAGGCATTATTGGTATTAAGGAAGCATCGGGTAATTTGAACCAAATTAGCTATATACTAAGGGATAGACCTAGTGATTTTTTGGTTCTATCGGGCGATGATGGTTTAACACTTCCCCAGATGGCTATGGGTGCCGATGGCGTAATTTCTGTTGTGGGAAATGCGCTGCCCGGGCGTTTCTCTGAAATGGTAAAGCTTGCCCAGCAGCATAGCTATACCGAGGCCGCCAAAATTCATTTGGAGTTGATCGAAATAATCGATTCGCTTTTTGTTGAGGGGAATCCCGGTGGCGTGAAGGCTGCCCTGTCTATCCTTGGAATTATTGAAAATAATTTACGGTTACCATTAGCACCAATTAGCGAATCGGCTTACTATAAGCTATCGCTACTGTTGCAAAATCGGCGCTAAAATATAAAAAGGCTCATCACGGGCCTTTTCCTTTTTAAGGGCGGTTGCAGTTAATTCAACCGATTTACGGCCAAGTACACCCTGTGGTTCAACAAGGGCAATTTAGAATACTTTACTTTTTAAAAGATAACCGGAATCCATAAGTCCTTAAATTGCAATGTAAATATACTCCCTTCGTCCTAGGTACATTACGCTTGCATTTCCGGAGTTGAATAGAGTCGAGTTGTTTTGCGTACAGGTAAAATTTACTGTTAAAAAAGTTAACGAGAAGTTATGTTTTTTACAGTGTGAATATTGAATACCTGCCCCCAGCTTTCAAGTAAAATAGAAGATTTAGCCTTTTTTATGACAGAAAATTTTTTGTGACTATGGGTGTTCTATTAAAATGAAACATTTTATATAGAGAGATGATATTATATTTTGGGCGACAAGTAGCCCGTTAATAAAATTTAGCATTTGTTAATAAACAAGCTAACTACTGATAGTTAATAGGTTGTATTCGTTATATCTTTAAAATTACTTTTTGTGTTGCTGGTTGTAGAATAAAATATTAAAATTATACTATGTTTGTTGTTGGAAAGGTATTAAGATGGAAGAAGAAAGTGAAAATTACATCGAGGAGGATAACATAACTGATATTGTAAAACGATACGAAGAAAAGTTGACGCAGAGCAAAGGAATTTTCTTTGATGTTTATGAATTTATTGGTATTATTGATTTTTATCTGGCAGATGGCAGTGAGGCCAGCGCAAGGCAAGCCGTTGAGCTTGCCGAAAAAATATACCCTGATTCTTCGGAAATCAAGCAGAAAAAGGCGGAATATTATATTGAATGCGGATTATACGAAAAGGCCTTGTCTATAGTAGAGTTCTTGGAAAAATTTGACTCTCAGAATCCCGAAATATACTTCCTTAAAGGACAGGCATATTATGAACTGGAAAATATGCAAATGTCCGTTGATAATTTTGATAAAGCAGTAACGGTTGATTCCGATGACACGGTAGCGTTACTCTACAGAATATCAAATTTCTACCTTGAATCCGATGAGGTTAACCTGGCGCTAAAATACCTATTGGAGTCGTACCGGTTAGATGATAGCAACCTGGCCGTTCTTTTTGATTTAGGGTATTGCTACGAAAGGAATAACGAGTTGGAAAAAAGTATCAGGTACTATAACGAGTACCTAGATATCAATCCTTTCTCTGCGAGTGCATGGTATAACCTGGGAATTGTATTCACCAGGCTTGGTAAGTTCAACGATGCCATTGAAGCGTATGACTATTGTATTGCGGTTGACCCGGATTACTCATCGGCATATCACAATAAGGGAAACACGCTGGCATCAATGGAATTATACGCCGAAGCGGCACTCGTTTTTGCCGATTTGGTTGAACTGGAGCCCCATAACCCTAGAGTTTTTACACTTCTGGGAGAATGTTACGAAAAAACTAACCGTTTAGACTTAGCTTTGGATTGTTACAATAAATCCATAGTAATGGACCCTGAATTTGCCGAGGGCTACTATGGTATTGGCATTGTGATGGCTACTCGTCAAAAGATGGACATCAGCCTAGATTTTATTAGGAGGGCAATTGCCCTGGATCCGGAACAGTACGATTTTTGGCTAGGCTTAGGTCGGGTTTATTACGATTT
>JBFXEO010000275.1:0-3353 GCA_050180015.1 Bacteroidales bacterium
TATGGCTCTGCAACAGTATTAGTGCTGAACCTATTGTAATTCTTAATATTGTGTTCATCGCTTTCTATTATTTCATACCAATATACAAATAATTATATTCTTTATTTTTCGGTTCTACCACGAATTAATGAAAAGTTGCAATTTGTTTATATGTAGTTAAAAATATAGTTAAAATATAGTTAAAATATAGTTTATATGTTGTATTTTAGTTTTCAGAAGATGGGAATTTATCAGCTTTCAAAAGAGTTGGTAAAGGATATTTATAAGTTAAGCTGTTCTTTTCCCTCAGGTGGAAAGTATGCTCTTGTACTGCAAACAAATAGAGCAGCAGTATCAATTTAAACAATATTTCAACCACATTTATAACTATATTTAACCACTAAAATAATTTTAGTAAAACAGGGTAGTGTTTTTCATTATTTTTAAACATTTACTGCCATAATTGTTTATAGAAATGATTCATTAATACATTTGAAGCATGCAAAAAGTAATTGTTGCCGTTACGGGTGCCAGTGGGGTTATATACGCTGCCAGGGTTATTGAAAAGCTTATGGCCTTATCGGATGTTATTGAAGAGCTGGCGTTGGTGTTTACCGATAATGGGAAAAAGGTTTGGAAGTACGAGTTAAAACGTGATATTGTTTTTAGTCCACAGGTAAAAATTTACGATAACAATAATTTATTTGCACCCATGGCATCGGGCTCTGCTGGCTACAACTCCATGGTTATAGTACCATGCACCATGGGAACTATAGGAAGAATTGCTTCGGGTGTGAGCAACGATTTGATAGCCCGAACTGCCGATGTTATGCTAAAAGAACGCCGAAGGTTAGTGCTTGTCCCCCGGGAATTACCGTATAACCTGATACACCTGCAAAACATGACCTTGGTGGCGCAGGCAGGTGGAATTGTGTTGCCGGCTAGTCCTTCATTTTACAGTTTCCCGTCAACAATAGAGGACCTGATTGATACAGTGGTCGATAGAGTTGTTGAATTGTTAGGTTTCAACATTTCGCACTACCGGTGGGGTGAAAAAAAGTAATTACCTTTGCATACCTGTAAACAAATATGCTGCTGCTGTGAGCCGTTACTTATCAAACTTGATTTCGAAGGGCGAGGGGCTTACGCTCGATTTTAAGCATTCCATAACCGATTCACGCAAAATTGCGCGTTCGTTAGTAGCATTTGCCAATACCGTAGGAGGAACTTTACTTATTGGGGTGAAGGATAACGGCAATATCATAGGGATAAATACCGATGAGGAGTACTACATGGTTGAGGCTGCATCGCAGCTTTACTCTAAGCCCAAAGTGCCATTCGAGGTGGTAAAGTGGGAGGTAAACGGCAAAACCATTCTGGAGGTTAAGGTTAAACCATCGAGGCATAAGCCCCACAAAGCTCCCGATAAATCGGGCAATTATAGGGCCTACGTTAGGGTAAACGATGAAAATGTGGTTGCATCACCAGTTCTACTCAAAGTATGGAAAGCGGAAAGGAATCGTAAACCCCTCAATATTCAACTTTCACAGGCTGAAAATGCCCTCATTAATTACCTAAAAGAGAATGAATCGATCACCGTTGAGCAGTTCAGTCGGTTGGGATTTATTTCGATGGTTGAGGCTGAGCAGATACTGGTTAACCTTACCGCTATTGGTTTAATTAACTACCAGAATATCAATAACGAGGATAGCTTTTCCCTTCACTCTGGCGAAGGGGTAGAGTAAGTGATGAAAATTTTAAAATCTATATTGTTAGGGCAATTTCTAAATGTTTAATGGTTTATAGCTGCCATTTTACTATTATTGGTTGTTTACAAGAATCAATTGTATTCATCTAAATTTTTTTATTTCTCAGCGTCTTAGCGGTTATAGGCGTTATAAGTTGTATGCAACTGAATGGTTACTGATTAGTTGCTGTAATTCATATACAAATATTTTTAAAATTTAACATCCAAACGTTTCCTTTGTTATCTGGCGGTTAGCAAAGTCTGTTATGATTTAACCCTTAGCTGTTATGGGTTTCGAACCATTCAACTTCCTCGAAATATATTCCTGAAAATAATCGTAAAAGAGCATTTTTTTTAGTTATTTTGTAAAAATTTTTTGAGATGGAAAATAACAGAAAGCCAGAATGGCTCAAGATAAAATTGCCCGGTGGAGAGGGGTATGCCCAGGTAAATTCCATTGTTAGCAGCATGGCCTTCATACAATATGCAGCAGTGGGATGTGTCCTAATATTGCTGAGTGCTGGGGGAATGGTGTGGCAACCTTTATGATTTTGGGTGATATTTGCACCCGCTCCTGTAAGTTTTGCGCAGTTACTACGGGCAGACCCCTTCCGCCCGATCCTAACGAACCTCTGAAGGTTGCTCGCTCTATCAAGCTGATGGGGCTTAGCTACTGTGTAATTACTTCGGTCGATCGTGACGATTTGCCCGACCATGGTGCAGATCACTGGCGCCGAACGATTTTGGCAATTCGTGAGGTTAATCCTGATACAGACATCGAGGTTCTTATCCCCGATTTTGATGGCAGGCCTGAACTTATCGACCTATTCCTTGAGTCGGAGCCCTTAGTTGTTGGTCACAACCTTGAAACAGTTGAACGCCTTACCCCAATGGTTCGAACCAAAGCCAGCTATAGGCGTAGCCTGTTGGTGCTGGAACATATAGCCAAACGTGGGTTTAATGCCAAATCGGGAATAATGCTTGGACTGGGTGAAACCCGCGACGAAGTTATACAAACCCTTGATGATTTAATTGCTGTGGGATGCAAAATGGTAACCATAGGACAGTACTTGCAACCACGCCCTACAAATCTGCCAGTACAAAGGTATGTTACCCCTCAGGAGTTTGATGAGTACAGGCAAATAGCCCTTGAAAAAGGTTTTGTTTTTGCCGAGAGCGGCCCACTGGTACGTTCATCGTACCACGCAGATAAGGCCCAACACCTGGTTAAGCGTATTAGTTCTTTGCAAAATGAAATTAGAAGGTAGAAAGCAGAAGTCAGAAGGTGGAAATTAGAAGGCAGATAGGTTTAAAGAAATACTAAACATTCTAACTTCTAAATTCTAAATTCTTCGACTTCGCTCAGTACAGGTCGGGATTTCGTGAATATGAGCCTTTAAGCGGTTATTATAGCTTATCAATCTATTTTAACCAGGTGTGTTTGCTATGCAGATAGGAAAAACAGTATATAATGCAAAACGTAAAGTTTTATGATCTTGGAACGGTTGATTACAAGGAGGCATGGGATTATCAGGAAGAACTATTTAACGAGGTAACAAAACGTAAGCTAAGTGGCGACGGTAAGTTGCATCACTTGCTTTTTTGCGAACATCCGCACGTTTACACC
>JBFXEO010000276.1:0-3350 GCA_050180015.1 Bacteroidales bacterium
AACAGCGAAGTTTAAGAATTGCACTGACCAGAAAATCAATTGGTTTGAGAGATACTGCAACTACTATTGCAAAAGGGTTTACAGAGACGGAGCTGGAAGGTTTAAGCTTGATTGAAGTAAAGGAGTTGATGCGAATGCTTAACCAAATTTATTTTGATATTAAAGATTAGTTAAATTCCTCGATCGTATAAATAATTGGTATTTAGAACCCTTGAAAGCATATAAGGGTTTGCTGAACCTTAGATATATTCTTATTTTTTCTAAATCCCTAAAATAAAAATACGTATATCAAATATTGGCGTACTTTTGCGCTTTAATTTTTTTAACCTTTCAACATTTTATGGAATTATGAGTTTATTAAAACAAACATTTTTTGCTATGGTTATATTACTATCGGCAGCATCGTGCAAGGAGCGGGTTAAGGAGGGCAACCCATTGCTTTCTAAATTTGATGCCCCTTTCGGAACCCCTCCATTCGATAAAATTAGGCACGAGCATTATTTGCCGGCCATTGATACGGCTCTCGCTGAGGCAAAACGGGAAATTAACACCATTGTTACCAGTACAAATCCTCCAACTTTTGAAAATACCATTGAGGCTTTAGATAAAGGTGGAAGAAGGTTAAGCCTCATATCGAACATTTTATTTAACCTTAATGAATCGGAAACCGATTCTGTACTTCAGAAAATTGTTCGCGATGCATCGCCATTGCTTACAGATTTCAGCAATGATGTAAATCTCAACCCCGAACTTTTCAAAAGGGTTAAGCAGGTATGGGAAAAAAGAGATTCGTTGAAACTTACCGAAGAACAAAAAACATTACTCGATAATACTTATAAAGGTTTTGTACGAAACGGCGCCAAGTTAAGCGATGCCGATAAGGAGAAGTTTAGGAATATTAGCAAGGAGCTTGCCGACTTGAGCTTGGCTTTCAATGAAAATGTTTTGGCTGAAACAAACGGATTTAGCTTACACATTACAAAGCAGGAAGATTTAGCCGGTTTACCCCAAAGTTTGATTGATGCTGCTGCATATACTGCCAGGCAGAAAGGAATGGATGGCTGGGTTATTACCTTGGATTATCCTACGTATGGTCCGTTTATGAAGTATGCCGATAACCGAACATTGAGAAAACAGCTTTACATGGCTTATGGCAGCCGCTGTTTCAAGGGAAACCAGTACGATAACCAGAAGAACGCTCAGCGTATTGCAAACTTGCGCGTGGAGATGGCAAAGCTGCTGGGTTATTCAAACTACGCATCCCTAGTGCTTGAAGAACGAATGGCCGAAAACCCCGAAACCGTCAATAAGTTTTTACAGCAACTACTTGATGCATCGCTACCTGTGGCCAAAGATGAAGTTGAAGAAGTTAAGGCCTTTGCCGCAAGGCAGGGGTTTAAGGAAAAATTTGAACGTTGGGATTGGTCATACTATTCCGAGAAGTTGAAAAATGAAAAGTATAGCTACAACGAGGAGGAGCTAAAACCATACTTTCAACTCGATAGGGTTATCGATGGCATTTTTCTTTTGGCAAACAAGCTTTACGGATTAACATTTGCGCCAAATACCGCCATTCCGGCATATCATCCCGATGTAAAAACTTACGGGGTTTACGATGCTACCGGAAAATTAATGGCAATCCTTTACTTGGATTTTTTTCCACGCGAAGGGAAAAGCGGCGGTGCATGGATGACCTCATTCCGCTCACAGTATAAAGATGGTGATGATGATGTTCGTCCGTTTGTTTCCATTGTAACCAACTTCACCAAGCCAACCGATAAGGAACCGTCGTTGCTTACATTCTACGAGGTAACTACTTTTCTGCATGAGTTTGGACATGCGTTACATGGAATATTATCGGAATGTACGTATTCATCGTTAAGTGGGACTTCAGTTTACAGAGATTTTGTTGAACTACCATCGCAAATCATGGAGAACTTTGCGGTTGAAAAGGATTACTTGGATTTATTTGCTGTACACTATAAAACAGGCGAAAAAATCCCGCAGGAATTAATCCAGAAAATTATAGATAGTCGGAATTTTCAAGCTGGTTATAGCTCAGTTCGCCAGCTGGGCTTCGGTATTCTCGACATGGCCTGGCATAGCTTAGAAGAGCCAGCCGATATTCCTATAGGTGAATTTGAGCATAACGCTATTGGAAGAATGGATGTATTACCCCCGGTAAAAGGAACAAACCTAAGCGTTGTTTTTGGACACATTTTTGACGGTGGCTACGCTGCGGGTTATTACGGATATAAGTGGGCGGAGGTTTTAGACGCTGATGCTTATGAAGTTTTCAGACAGCATGGAATTTTCGACGGAGAAACAGCGCGCTCTTTCCGCAAAAATATCCTTTCGAAAGGTGGAAGCGAACATCCTATGACTCTTTATAGGAGGTTTAGGGGACAGGAACCTACAATTGACGCTCTTCTGAAACGGAGCGGATTGACGAAGTAGCCATTTAAAAAGATAAAGGGGCTTAGGCCCCTTTTATTTTTTTACGCCTTAAGTACATAGATTCTATTGAAAAATAGGATTCCCAAATTCCGTGAATGAATTTTGCAGGGATTGCAGGTTTAAAAAGTTAAAGCTGGCTCCAATTGTAGCCCTGCTGCTAATTTTGTAGTTAAATCCAACACCATACATTTGGCTGTTGTAGGTTCCAACTCCTCTCGATATGGGAGAGTAAAAGGATTGATTCTGGGATATCGCCCCCATAGCATACACGCTGAAACGATTATTGAAGTTATACTGTGTGTAGGCCCACGCCTGGTACGGATTTGATGAGGTTGTAAGCTGGTTGTTGCCCGCTTCCTTGGGCAAGTCTAACCCATGCATTCCGTTACGCGCAAGGGTAACTCCACCAATTACCTGTAGTTTTTGACTGGGAGAGTATGAGATTGTTGGTGCAACGTAGGAGTTTGTCATACCTCTTCCGTTCCCGAACGATGAATAACCGGCACCCAGCGATAAACCATAATTGACACCCGGTTTAATAATTCCAAATGGGGTAATAACTGCTGTTGAGTCTTGTTCTGCGTTATTGGTATAGGTTGGTTGGTAAATTCGGTATAAATCTTGAACCAGCTGAGCCGACAATGATGAACTTACCAAAGCCATTAGCATAAGAAACATCATTCGTTTAAACATGGTGGTAATTTTTAATCCATCAAAATTAATATACTTAACCTGAATTTGCAAGTAAAGCTCACCGGGTAATATTATTTAACGGTTGCAGTAAACCATCATCGTATTCAAACTCCGGTTATTTTACTCTAATAGCCTTGCTTACGCCATGAACACGGCTTAATTTATATAGCAGCATTTCCAGATGCTTGGTGTCTTCAACG
>JBFXEO010000277.1:0-3342 GCA_050180015.1 Bacteroidales bacterium
AGGCACGTTCAAATCAGCAACAATTTTATCTGCGATAAATCCCACCAGCAATCCTTCGAAAAACTTGCCTAAATACTTTCCATATCTTCGTAAAATTCTCACGAATAGCAGAAAAGCAATCATTAAAGGGATAACAGTAAATCCGGAAAAGTTATTCACTATCAACTCTTTACCCTGTAATACCCCATTAGATTTGGAATAATTAGTGCTTGAGGTAAATACCTTGCTGCTGGGTTTTGTGTGTATTACTTTCTTGTTATCAATTATATAACATTGATTTGAAAGACTACTATCCGATTTAATTATATCTAACGCATTGTTATATATGTAATTACTTTTGTATATATTATGGTTTGTTAAGCTATCCAGCCTGTTATCTACCTTTTGAATGGATAAAAGGCCGACATCCCCGGAAGACCGAAACGGCAAAGTATTTACCCCAAAATTCATAGTAAATGAAAAATACGCACAAAGGTACCTATATTTTATGAAAATGCTTCATAAGTATTTCCGCTTTCTTCCTTCCAACTATTTTTGACAAAGTGTCCGTATCGGAGTTAATAATATTTTCGACAGATTTTAAATGCAATAAAAGTAGTTCTGCTGTTTTGGGGCCTATTCCGAGGATTCCATCCAGCGATGATTTCATCGCCGATTTACTCCTTCTATTAGAATGTAGCCTTACCCCAAACCGATGAGCCTCATCCCTTAACTGCTGAATTACTTTCAGCGATTCCGATCGTTTATCAAGGTAAAGAGGAATAGAATCTCCTGGAAAATAAATTTCTTCCAATCTCTTGGCAATTCCAACTAGTTGTATCCGATTTTCCAGCTTCAATGCCTTTAGGCTGTTCATTGCTGCGCTGAGCTGACCCTTACCGCCATCAATAATAACCAGCTGAGGAATCGGCTGCTGCTCATCAAGTAACCTTTTATACCGCCTATACACAACCTCCTGCATAGAGGCAAAATCATTCGGGCCGGATACTGATTTTATTATAAAATGGCGGTAATCGCGTTTTGATGGTTTCGCATTTTTAAACACTACACACGATGCCACGGGGTTAGATCCCTGAAAGTTTGAATTGTCAAAACATTCAATATGAACGGGAAGGTCAGAAAGGTGCAAGTCGGCCTTAACTTGATTTAATATTCTTTCGGCACGCTGTTGTGGATTTTTAACTTCATCGCGTTGCAAAATCTCTTCGGTATAGGCGACACCGTTCCGCAAACTCAAATCGACCAACTGTTTCTTTTCCCCCCGGTATGGAACAGAATAATTCAACGATTTGATTAAAAACTCTGGCATTAAGTTTACCAAAACATTTTTGGTATTGCTCTTCACCCTTTCCCGTATCTCTACAATAGCCAAAGCCAAAAGTTCCGACAACTTTTCATCGAGTTGATTTTTTATTTCAATATTATATGACTGAATGATAACCCCCGAATTTACATTAAGGTAGTTAACCACTATTACTTTATCTTTTTCATTAATTGTATATACCTCAATATCTTTGTATTTGGGGTTTATAATGGTTGTTTTACTTTGATATTTTTGAAGTGTCTCTACTTTTGTTTTAAGGGAGTGCGCTTTTTCAAACTGATAATTTTCCGCAGCACGTTTCATTTCTCCAACGAGCCACCGCTCAACTTCGGAAAGGTTTCCGTGCAAAATATTCTTTATGCTTTCTATGTTATTGCGATAATCTGCCTCTGGTTGGAGGCCAATGCACGGAGCTGAACAGTTTCCCAGCTGATGCTCTAGGCATGGTTTAAATTTTCCTTGCACTATATTAGGCTCCGTTAAGTTTAAGTTACAGGTTCGTAAAGTAAATAGACCCCGAATTAAATCCATTAAAGTTTTTACTAGCCGTCCGGAGGTGTAGGGGCCAAAATATAAACTACCATCGTCAACATAATGCCGAGTAATAAAAACGCGCGGGTATTGTTCGTTTTTTATACAAATCCACGGGTAGGTTTTGTCATCCTTTAAAAGGATATTATACTTTGGTTGATTCTTCTTAATAAGAATATTCTCAAGCAGTAACGCATCCGATTCGGTATCAACAACAATATATTTAATGGATTTAATTTTGCTGACCAGTGCACGTAATTTGCCGTTAGATTTATCGACACGAATAAAATAATAAGCGACCCTCTTCTTTAAATTTTTTGCTTTTCCAATATACAGTAAACTATCTGACGAATCAAAAAACTGATAAACACCAGGTAACTCCGGTATCCCTTTAATAAACTCGGAAATGCTAGCATCCATCAAAAAAACAGCTTTTACATGGATTATATATTCATCATCTAAATAAAAAGATCGGTAAAATTAAATGTATCAACATCGAATAATCCTGAAGGGGTAATTTTTAAATGTGGAATAACTGATAATGACATAAAAGACATTGTCATAAAAGGAGCCGATAAATTGCATCCGTCGTTAATAACCCTAGCGTTTACGGCATCGTAGGCTTTGGCTGTGGTTTCGGCATCGGCATTGGACATTAAGCCGTAAACCGGTAATGGCAGGCCAAGCATTTCCGCGCCATCAAAATAACAAATTCCGCCCTTGTTGTTTACTATGAACTTTAGGCATTTTTCAATGGAGATGTCATCACATCCAACAGAAATAATATGATGGCTATCGTGTGCTATGCTGGCTGCAAGGGCGCCCTTCTTCAGGCCGAATCCCCTAATCAAGCCAACATATATTTCATTTTCTTTATACCGGCTAAGCACGGCTATTTTCAAGACATCCTCCTCAATGTTGGATTCAATAAGCGAGCCAACGTCACAATTCCGGGTTGTTGAGTTGGTAATTAACTCATTGCTCACAACTTCGATGACTTTTACGGTTGAAGTTTTTGCTTCAATTTTTAGTTTTTCTGATCTAAAATTATTGGGAAAAACATAGTTTAAATTATTAGCTATCAACGGTTTTGTTGGTATTAAACCATTTAAAACATCAATACCATCGATAAAGGTTGAAAGAACTTTAAGGTTTTTCAGGTTATCCACAACGATAAAATCTGCAGGATCCCCTTTTTGCAGCAGACCTACGTTTAACTTGTAGTGTTTAACTGGATTTACAGAAGTCAGTTGAAGTATATTAAAAATATCATAGCCCAGCTCCAGTGATTTTTTTACATGTTGGTTAATATGACCTTTTAACAGCTCATCGGGGTGACAATCGTCAGTACAAAACATCAAAGACGCTGAATAGTTTTTAATTAAAGGGTGTAGTGCCGCAATATTTTTAGCAGCGCTACCCTCTCGTATCAAAATCATCATTCCAAGTGCAATTTTTTCGAGGGCTTCTTTCAAGGTAAAACATTC
>JBFXEO010000278.1:0-3342 GCA_050180015.1 Bacteroidales bacterium
TAGTTTGTACCGACTTTGAAACCACCGATTCCGGCCAATTCCTTCAATTCGAAACGCTTACACTGTGCCCAATTGACATAAGGCCCATCAATGCGGGTATGCTGTGGAGCGATGAACGGGAATGGCTGAATAATTACCATCAGAAGGTTTTTGCTCTTCTTTCGCCTTATTTAAAACCGGTATTGCTGGATTGGTTGAAGGATAGAACGCAGCCTATATAGGAACCCCGAAGCGGGTGCATAAGTGAGTATGGGAAACCAATTCCAAATACGCAAGCGGGAATAGCGTTTTAATTTACTGGGCCGAGGTAGGTTTTGAAGGTTATCGCTTTTTTAGTTGTACTGGGAAGCAATTGGTATTTAGCTTCAATCTTCGGGGCAAAACGAACATGCGAACTTTTAGGAGAAATGTTTTAGCATCTATACTTATTGCAACTACTGCAGTAGCTTGCGGGCCCCAGGTGAAGTTTGTTCAACCCCAACCCGCGGGTGTGAAAAATATATTCCGCATACCCTACGCATACTACGGTAGTTACCTAAATACGTCCGATAGCTCCTTCGTTGAGATTGACAGTATGGGTATTACCGGCCAATGGGTTTCTCAGAAGATGTTTGCCAGAGATAGCTTGTTTGAGCTGGAGAAGGATTTGGGAATGCCCATTAAACGCGATACACAAATTTATATTTCTCCAAAGAGCGATAGCTGCCCCGATAATAGCAGTTTTAGTATTGATGTTAGGTTTAGAACCGATTCGGTGAAGGTTTTTGTTACTGCCCAGAATAGGATATTCGAAATTTCCGACACGCAGCTGGTGCGTAAGTACCGTGGCTACTGTTTTTTGAACACCAGAAGTTCAGAGGGGTTATGGCTGGTCCGGGTTTTAAAGTTAGAAGGCAATAGCTTGACTTTCGATAACCTGCTGAATGACGATCAGCTTAAAAAGTTGAAGCATATTACGTATGTTGAGGGGCCAATGGATTCCGTGAAAAATACCCCATCGGAGTATTACCTGAATCCAACGCGCAGGGAGTTACGAAAAATTCTTCGCAACCGCGACAGCAAGTCAGGTTATGTGAGATTAACCCCCGAAGAGCAAACTTTTACTCCCCAATAATTTTTACCAGCACCCGTTTCCGTCTTTTCCCGTCAAATTCGCCGTAGAATATTTGCTCCCATGGGCCAAAGTCCAACTTTCCCTTAGTTACAGCAACAACCACTTCGCGTCCCATGATTGTCCTTTTCAAATGGGCATCGGCATTATCCTCAAAACCGTTGTGCCGGTACTGTGAGTATGGCTTTTCCGGTGCCAACTTTTCAAGCCAAACCTCGTAATCGTGGTGCAAGCCACTCTCATCATCGTTAATAAATACGCTCGATGTTATGTGCATTGCGTTAACCAATGCCAATCCTTCCATAACTCCGCTTTCCCGGAGGCAGCTTTCTACCTCCCGGGTTATATTGATTAGTTCTCTACGGTTTTTTGTTTCAAACCACAGTTCTTTCCTGTACGATTTCATTGTTTAGGTATAGTGTACTGTATCTGGTTTTTAGATTGAGATTGGAGGGGGGCTCTTAATATTACCAAACAATCCAATAACCTATTTCTTAATCCCGAGTTCTTCGGCAATTCTTGCAATTTTGCCATCCAGCTCTTTAAGTTGATTACCCAGTTCTGCTGCCGATTTTAACTTGTCCTTTACACCGAAATAGAATTTAATTTTTGGTTCTGTTCCCGACGGGCGTACCGAAACTTTTGTGCCATCCTCGGTAATGAATTGTAGAACATCGGATTTAGGTTGATTTATCCGGGATATTTCACCCGATGATGATACGTCGGTGGTTTCCTGCTTTTCGTAGTCGTGGATGGTTTTTACCGGTGAACCATCAATTTTAGCGGGCGGATTTTGCCTGTATTTTTTCATCATTTGGGCAATTTGCTCGGTACCTTCTTTCCCTTTAAGTGTTAGCGAAATCATGTGCTCCTTGTAGAGTCCAAAATTCTGGTAAATTTCCATTAAAAGCTGATACAGCGTTTTACCCTGCTCCTTGGCCCACGCGGTAATTTCGGCAAACATGGCACTGCTAATAACGGCATCCTTATCGCGTACAAAGCTGCCGCAGAGGTATCCGTAGCTCTCCTCGCCACCACCGATAAATGTTTTGGAACTTTCCAGCTCCCTGATTTTTTCGGCGATGTACTTGAATCCGGTTAACACCTCAAAGCACTCCACGTTGTATTTTTTTGCTATCTCGGTAAGGAGATCGGTGGTGACAATCGTTTTAACGATAAACTCTTTCCCTTTAAGTTTCCCGTTTCCCTGCCATTTACAGAGCAGGTAGTAAATTAGTATTGAGGCGGCCTGATTTCCATTCAGCAGAATGAAATCTCCCTTATCGTTTTTAATTCCAATTCCAACCCTGTCGGCATCAGGATCGGTGGCCATAACAATATCGGCGTTGACTTCTGCTGCTTTCCCCAAAGCAAGTTTCAGCGTAGCGGGCTCTTCGGGGTTGGGCGATACAACTGTAGGGAAGTTACCGTCAATAATATCCTGCTCCGGGATGTTAATAATGTTGTTGAAGCCAAACTTATGCAGGGTTTTAGGTACCAGCTTTACACCAGTTCCGTGAATAGGAGTGTAAACTATGGCTATATCTTTATGCTTTCCGTTAATATGCGGCGAGAGCGAAAGGGTGGAAAGCGTATTAACGTATATTTCGTCGGTTTCACTGCCAATTACCCGAATCAGGTTAGAGTCGCCATTAAACTTTACCTGTGAAATATCTTTAATTGCCTGAACCTCCTTAATTATATTTACATCGTGCGGAGGAACAACTTGTCCGCCATCTTCCCAGTAAACCTTATACCCGTTGTATTCCTTTGGATTATGTGAGGCTGTAATAACTATGCCGCAGTGGCATTTGAATGTTCTTATGGCAAAGCTTAATTCGGGGGTTGGCCTTAATGAGTCGAAGAGGTAAACCCGTATTCCGTTTGCACTAAAAACTTTTGATGCAGTATCGGCAAATTTCATACTGTTGTTGCGGGAGTCGAATGCTATGGCAGCCCTAATTTCCGGCGAATTGGCGAATTGTTTGCGAAGATAGTTGCATAGGCCTTGGGTTGCAATGCCAACCGTATAGATATTCATGCGATTTGTGCCTGCACCCATAATACCCCGCAGGCCTCCTGTTCCAAATTCGAGATCACGGTAAAACGATTCAATTAGTTCATCGGTATCGTTATCCAGTAAGTATTTAACGTGTTCTCTGGTTTCCTTGTCAAAGGTGGGGTCAAGCCACATTTGGGCTTTTGCTCTAACCTGCCTTTCAAGTTCTTGC
>JBFXEO010000279.1:0-3323 GCA_050180015.1 Bacteroidales bacterium
TACTGCTGCCAGTTCACAGAGTTGTGAATCACACGGGCCGGAATATATAAAAACTTTGCCCCATGCAAGCAAACGACCACGGAAACGGTTCCCTTTTCCTCAAGTGTACCCTTTAGCTTTTCCACTTCGTTCCTCAACGCCACATTTTCCAGTGTCAACTCAATATTAGAGCGCCTTAAATTCATGTACTGGCTAACGTTGCTGAATTGTCCGGATATAACCCCGGCAATACCCCTTGTCAACCGGCTTACCCGGGCCTTCTGGTAGTACGTAGTATCAAAATACATCCATAGCGACAGGGTAAAAAACAAGGCGAATAGTACAACAAAATGGAATCGTTCTATGAATCGGAAAAAGTTATTCATCGGAAAACGCTAAAGGGACTATCAAGATTTTGCTTTATAAATATTAAAACCGAACTAAACCTACATTTAAACTATCGGTTATACCCCTTTCAAATAACGCCTTAAATGCCCAACACTAGCGCATAAGGAACGGGAATCTATCTACATTTTTCAATGCAATACCGGTACCCCGTGCAACCGCGTGTAACGGATCCTCAGCAACATGGAAAGGGATATTAACTTTCTCGGATAGCCTCTTATCCAGGCCACGTAACAACGCACCACCGCCGGCAAGGTAAATGCCTTTCTGAACTATATCGGCGTAAAGTTCCGGCGGTGTTTGCTCCAGCACGCTGAAGATTGCGGACTCAACCTTCGATAGCGATTTATCCAGGCAGTAGGCTATTTCCTGGTACGAAACGGGAACCTCAATGGGAAGTGCAGTCATAAGGTTTGGCCCGCGTACTATAAAGTCGGCGGGTGGATTTTCCAAATCGGGTAAAGCGGAGCCCACCAAAATTTTAATATCCTCGGCGGTACGTTCTCCAATTTTAACGTTGTGCTGATGCCTCATGTATGCCTGAATATCCGCCGTAAATCCATCTCCCGCATTACGTATAGACTTGTTGCAAACAATACCGCCAAGGGCAATAACCGCTATTTCGGTTGTTCCACCGCCGATGTCCACCACCATGCTACCTTCTGGGGCCAACACATCCAATCCAATACCCAGGGCTGCGGCCATTGGCTCATAAATCAAATAAACATCCCTGCCCCCGGCATGTTCTGACGAATCGCGCACAGCGCGAATCTCAACCTCTGTACTGCCGCTCGGAATGCCAATAACCATCCTTAACGATGGTGTAAACATCTTATTTTTTGTATTGATCATTTTGATCATACCCCGAATCATCTGCTCGGCAGCATTAAAATCTGCAATTACCCCATCGCGAAGCGGACGGATAGTTTTTATATTTTCGTGGGTTTTTCCGTGCATTGCCCTCGCCTTCTCACCAATAGCAATCATCTTGGCAGTACTTTGGTCTATTGCAACAATTGATGGCTGATCTACCACAATTTTATCGTTGTACAGAATGATTGTATTGGCCGTTCCCAAATCTATGGCCAACTCCTGAGTCAAAAAAGAAAAAAGTCCCATATTTTTTATATATTTTAATGTTTAAAATGACGAATACCTGTAAATATCATTGCCACGTTATTTTTGTTACAAAAATCTACACTTTCCAGATCTTTTACCGACCCTCCTGGCTGAATAACGGCACAAATTCCGGCTTTCGATGCTATCTCAACGCTATCGGGGAATGGGAAAAACGCATCGGAGGCCATAACGGCACCGTTCAGATCGAATTTAAAACTCCGGGCCTTATCGATTGCCTGACGGACAGCATCCACCCTCGATGTTTGACCAACTCCGCTCGCGATCAGCTGACGATTTTTGGCCAACACAATTGCGTTGGACTTGGAGTGTTTTACAATGATATTGGCAAAAATAAGGTCATCTGTTTGCTGTGCCGTTGGAGTGCTGGTAGTTACAACACTCAGCTCCTCGGGAGTGTCCGTATGAGAGTCGCGTTCCTGAACCAGAACCCCGTTCAGCAAGGTCCGGTGTAGGTATTTTGGTAGCTCAAAATTTTTCAGCACCAAAATAATTCTATTCTTTTTTGATTTCAGAATATCGAGCGCATCATTGTCATACGCGGGGGCCAGAATAACCTCAAAGAAAATTTTATTCATTTCCTGCGCGGCCTCTTTATCCACGGCGGAATTGGCAATTATAACACCGCCAAATGCCGAAACAGGATCGCCCGCCAACGCATCAACCCACGCATCGTGAATGTTCTTTCTCGATGCAACACCGCAGGCGTTGCTATGCTTAAGAATGGCCACCGTGATCCCGGGAAATTCCCTGATTAAATTTACGGCAGCATCAATATCAAGTAAGTTGTTGTAGGAAATCTCCTTGCCGTGTAGCTGCTCAAGTTGACCTTTTAAATCGCCGTAAAAGACTCCCTTTTGATGGGGGTTTTCCCCGTAGCGCAGCAAGTTCAAGCCTTCAACACTTTTACAGAACGATGGCTGAGGAAATGCAGCGTTAAAATAGCCGGATATAGTGGCATCGTAGTGTGAAACAACGGCAAAGGCCTCGGCCGCAAAATCTTTACGTTGCTCAAGATTCGTTGAACAGTGGCTACTTTCAAGTATCTCCATCAACCGTGAATACTGATTTATGCTTGAAACAACAACCACGTCTTTATAATTTTTAGCGGCGGCCCTGATTAGTGAAACGCCGCCAATATCTATCTTCTCTATAACTTCCGGCTCCGAAGCACCCGATGCAACAGTTTGCTCAAACGGGTATAAACCTACAATAACAAGGTCAATTTCAGGAATTTGGTACTCCTGAAGCTGAAACAGGTCGTTTTCGTTATCGCGACGGGCAAGTATTCCGCCAAACACTTTAGGGTGCAAGGTTTTCACCCTTCCACCCAAAACTGACGGGTAACCGGTTAAATCCTCTACGGAAGCTGTATCAACACCACAACCCGCGATAAAATCGAGGGTTCCTCCAGTAGAATATATTTTAACCCTATAGCTGCTGAGTAATTTTACAATTTCTTCGAGTTTATCTTTGTGGTAAACAGATATTAACGCCGTTCTGATTGGCTTACTATACTCCATCGTTCTATTTGTCAGGATATTACAACATAAATCGATACCATTTTTTCGATTAGTAAAAATGGTTAAAAGCTTTTTAAAATCAGCATATAGTAATAAAAAATACGAATATTTTATCAACAAATTTTAGCGACAACGGGAATTGGTCGTGAAACGTACAATCTGAAGCCCGCTAAAATAAACAGGATTCGGGCTCTCAGCCATAGCATCAGATTTAACATGGGTTAAACCTTAAAGGCCAACATCAATCTAAAAATTTTGTACAGTAAACCATAACGCTTA
>JBFXEO010000280.1:0-3296 GCA_050180015.1 Bacteroidales bacterium
GGTTGATTTTCCGGGATATCAAACCACCCTTTTAAACGCCACCTCGCAGGTTACAGGTAATTTCAGTCTTTACAGAAAGATCATTGATCCGGCCAAACCCATGCTTGTCCGCTTACTTGATCCACTGGCAAATCATAGCACTTATGTCCTGATAAAGAAAGGAAAAGCGGAGAGCATCATCGTTTCGACAGCCAAAGGTATCCAATCGCTCAGCTACAACCCCTCGTTTACCCGTTTTGCATGGGTGGAGGAAGATTATAACCTGCCGCCCCGGCTGGTCTGTAAAGAGATGGGCAGACAGGAAAGGGTGCTGTACCAAAGCAACCGGCACGATACAGCCATCCTGTCGCTCAAACAGGAAATTATTTCCTATACCAACAGCGACCGCGTTCCCCTGAAAGGTATCCTGTATTACCCCCTCGGTTACGACCCTTCCCGGAATTATCCGATGGTGGTGCATATTTACCAGGTACAAAGTAACAAACAAGCCAACCGGTACCCGGTGGCGGCATACAGCCAGGCAAACAATGATGGCTTTAACCTCAGGCTGCTTTTGGAGAAAGGCTACTTTGTTTATTTCCCCGACATTGTTTACGGACAAAAGGGAACGGGTTTGTCGGCCCTGGACTGCGTGAACCATGCCCTGGATGCCGTCTCTTCCAATGTGCTGATCGATAAAAATAAGATCGGGCTGATCGGGCATTCGCACGGCGGGTATGAAACCAATTTTATCGCCACTCATTCCGATCGTTTTGCAGCTTATGTTTCCGGGGCAGGAAACAGCGACATTGTCCGTTCTTATTTTTCCTTCAACTACAACTTTTTAAGCCCTTTTTACTGGCAGTATGAAACCGGGCAATACAAAATGGGAAAAAGTTTTACTGAAGACAGAAACCTTTATTTTCAGAATAACCCGATTTATGATGTGGACCAGGTCACTGCTCCGGTTTTGTTATGGGCCGGGAAGAAAGACCAAAATATTGACTGGGAACAAACCATGGAATTTTATATCGGATTAAAAAGGAACAACAAAAAGGTAGTTGCTTTATTTTATCCCAACGAAGGGCATGCCCTCATGGGAACCGATGCCTGCCGGGATTTGGTTTCACGGATCCTGGACTGGTTCGGCTATTTCTTAAAGGGAGAAGAAACGGAGACCGGATGGATTTATTAACCTGCCTTGTCGAGCCATACCATGAGTTCGCTTTACTTTCCCAGTGAAGCGATAGAAATCACATTTACTCCGTCCGGGCGTGTATAAGACATTCCGGTACCGGTAATGATGTTTAAGGAAGCAGGTTTTGTAAATTTAGTTGTGTCAATTACACTGGTCCGATTGCCGGATACAAAACAGTCAGCACCATCCATGCAAGGAAGATTTCCTGGAGTATGGGAGAAGATTGGGAGTCGCCGATAAAAGGATTGCGAAGCTACTTGCTCCGCTTCTTAAAAGGCAACCGGGTGTTGAGGATTTAATCCACCGATCCTATTTGGATGATGAGGTAAAAGTTTTGTACATGAGTCATTATATGGAGCGACTGAACATGCTGAATCGTAGCTAAATTCGAGCTATTCGAATCAGAGAAAGTCCGAACCTGTCTTTCTGGCGCGACAGCACGGGAAATGAAGTAGACCTGCTCCATACCGTCGGAGAAAAACAATATGCTTTTGAAATTATTTTTACACCTCCGGCGAGGTTTACTGATCTGGATTGGGAAAAAATCAGCAAAAGCTGTTTGCAATCGCGTATAATGGGTAAACCCATACATCGTTATATTTCCCGAAATTTTCCAGGGAGGTGCGAATGCCGTAGTTCCGGTTTTTTTCTTTTAAAAATAAAAACATACTTTGCATAGAGCCTTTCGTACCTGATTTAACTTCAATCGGTACAATATCTTTGTTTCGTTGAATCACAAAATCCACTTCGGCAGAGCTACCGTCTTTTTCACGCCGCCAATAATGCAACTCCACGGGAGCATTCGACGTTGCCGCTTTTTTTAATTCCAGAGCGACAAAAAGTTCAGCTAAGGCGCCTTTGTTGACCTGTTCAATCCTGTCAAAAGCAAGAATCCGGGCTATATCCAGTTTTAAGAACCGTTGATAAATGCCTGTATCAAAAAGCATGTATTTCCGGTATTTCGGGTTTGACTCTGCACTCAGGGGCAACCCGTTTGCAGAAGTATGCGTGACGGGATAAATCAATCCGGCCATTTCCAACAATCCAAGGCAGTCTTTTATTTGCAGATGATTAAGTCCCTGCACGTCGGACAGCACAAACTTACCACCAGTCTGATAAATCACGGCGCCAAAAACATCCCGTAACCGCGATACAGCCACTTTTTCCCTGTACTTTGCAAAATCATCGTAAAAAGTATTGGTCAAATCATCCAGGATCTGCTGGCAATCCAGCAAAGAACCTCCGCCGGCATACGCGGCAACCACCTCCGGCATTCCGCCAATCAGTAAAAAACGATTGAACTGCTCCATACACTTTTTATGCAATTCATCCGAAAACCCAGTATCAGGCGTTGCCTTTCTTACCTTGTCAGCCAAATCATCAAACTTCATCGCCCTTAAAAACTCGTCGAAAGACAATGGATACATAAAAAGAGACCGGATTCTGCCCACCCCGAACGAAGGGATTTGCTGTAACGCGAATTCCAACAGGGACCCAGCCGCGATAACGTGTAAATCAGGCATTTCTTCGTAAAAATAGCGTAACGCCGAAATGGCAGGGATACAACTCTGTATTTCATCTAAAAACAAAAGTGTTTTTCCCTCCGTGATTTTTACACCAAGAATAGCTGAAAGCTCATCACAAATAACCCTGGGTGAAGAATGTTTTTCAAAAACAGATTTTGCAAACAGGAAATCCCTGTGCTCAAAATTAACCTCCACAAATGAATCAAATGATTTTCCAAATTCCCGAACCGTCGAAGATTTTCCAACCTGTCGCGCACCACGCAACAGAACCGGCTTACGTCCCTGAGCATTTTTCCAGGTAAGCAAATTATCGTCTATACGTCTTTTCAGGTACATTGTCACTGTTTTAGATTTACGACGGTAAATATAACAAAATTTTTACACAAAATGACGGCAATTATCATTAATATATTCCAAAATAAGACGGCATAAGACAGAATTGGACGGGAATGAAGTAGACCTGCGGAAGATAATATGTTACCGCCCTCCTCGACAGGTTATACGACCGGCAGTCGGTAAGCCGGAAACTATTGCTAAGGGCGCTGACTTTCAATGGTAAAAATATATTTTCAGCCAGCTACATTAAAGCGAAT
>JBFXEO010000281.1:0-3289 GCA_050180015.1 Bacteroidales bacterium
GCTTACTTATTTGGCTGGGAATTTCAGGCATGGATGATTATTTGGAAAGCTACCGGTCATATCTCGACAGGAAGGGCACTGTATTTAAATACACGCAGCAGCTAAGCCGCTACCGCCGTGAGCTTGGAACCGAGGTTCAGGAATACTTTAAAAATTTTGTTGATGATGAGATAGGCATTGCCTATGTTCCCCCGGCAGATGTAAATTCACGGGATGACTGGTATATCATTGCAAAAACACGCGGAGCCAGCTCTGCAAAACAGTATTTACAGGGCGTTGCTGAAAATTTTCAGAAAGGTATAGCCCCAGAGTTCTCGATAAGGCCCCAAACCATTAAAATAGATAACGAAAAAACGGTAGATGTATTTCGGCAACCAGTACCCGGTTTATACAGTATGCTGTTGGGAAGTTTATTTTCAGCGGTTTCCGATAGTTTTTACTGTTTTGTTGATAACTGGATTGTGCTGGGTTCTTCGTCAGAATCGCTCGAACGCTACGTTAAGGCGAACATCCGGAACAATGTGCTTAAAAAAAGTGAACCGTACGCTCTCTTTGAAAACGAGTTGCCCCGCAAGGCAAACTACTTTGTATATCTAAATCCGGGCAAGATGGATAAAATTTCCCGGACATTTTGCAACGGCAGTAACAGGTGGGTGAATGCTTCTCCAAATTGGCTACAGGGAATTGGCTACCTGCTTATAGGGGGTAATAATTTGATTTTTAACAACTTTACCGTTGTGTCGGGAGAACTGCTACAGAATATTTCCCGTAAAAACGTATGGGAAACAAGACTCGACGCCGGGCCAGCCATAAAACCTCAGCTGGTTGTCAATCATAACACCGGCGAAAAGGAAGTGTTTATTCAGGATTCGGAGAATAGCATATACCTGATAAACAATGTCGGGCGAATTTTGTGGAAGCGAAAATTGGAGGCTCCAATTGTGGGAGATGTCAGCCAGGTGGACATATTCAGGAACAGAAAACTACAGATGGCTTTTAATACTTCCAGCAACCTATACGTTATAGACCGTAACGGCAAGGATGTAACCGGATTTCCTGTGCCATACACCTCTCCGGCAACCAACCCGGTATCGGTTATCGACTACGAAGGTAACAGGAATTACCGTTTTTTTCAAGCTTGTGCCGACAGAAAAATTTACCTTTACGGTACAGCAGGGAAACCGGTGAAAGGCTGGAATTTTGGTAAAACCGAAACAATGGTTACGGATAGGATTGGATTCGTCCGGGTTAAAGGACTCGACTATATAGTTGTTTTTGATGGAAACAGGCCCTACCTGCTTAACCGGAAAGGCGAGGAACGGGTAAAAATCCGGGAGTATTTTGCCAAAGCCCCCAACAGCACCTTTTCTCTTGGTAAAGCCAACAATAGCAGTAAGTATTTTATTGTAACAACCGATACTATTGGGTTAGTTCGCAAAATACACCTCGATGGCAAGGTTGAGGATGTTGCCCTCCAGTCCTTTACCCGTTGGCACAGTTTTGTTTATGAGGATATTAATGCCGACGGTGTTGAGGATTACGTTGTATTAGATAACAATACATTGTACGCATTCGATAGCAGCGGGAAAAGCATATTCCAGAAAAAAATAGGTGACGATGTTCAGCCAAACATTTTGTGCTTCGACTTTGGGAAGGTTAAAAAACTTGGATTGGTTGCCGAAAAATCCAACAAAATATATCTTGTAAATGCAGCGGGAAAGGTGGAAGAAACCTTCCCCTGGGCAGGGTCAACACCATTCGTAATTGCAAAAATTTCCCGTAGTGGCGATGGTTTGAACTTGTTGGTTGGCTCAGAGCAGGGCTCGGTGGTTAATTATTCGTATAAATAATTTTGTAATAAAAACAATAATCTATAGTTTTGCGCTTGCGTCTGGAAAAAGGGTCGCGGAGCGTCTCAGCCGAGGATTTCCCTCAACACCAGTCGCTTTTTTTTTAATACCAAGATGCTTTTATGCTCTTTTGATAAACCGGGAATAGTTTCAAACCCTGGCGATACAAAAAACATTGTGTTGCAAGGTTCTGGAGTTCCTTATTTGGGAAAACAGAGCAATATTTTTTGCAAACAAAAGGATCAAAAATGTCAATGCCAGAGGGTGTTGCATAGTTTTATTAAAGCCTTTCCCATTCATAAGCCTTTCAAAAGCCGGGAAATCAGAATATCAGAAAAAGTATATTTTTTATGGTTTACGTGTAGGAATGTTCGTGAAAGAATCCAGAATAGCCGTCATAGTCTTATTTTAAGTAGGTTAAGAACCCCCGTAATTCCCCAATTGCATGGTTGTTGTTGATACCAATCAATGTAAACAAAAATTTATACATAAATCATCACTATAGGCATGGTTACATTCTTTACATTTATATTCTACTTCTTTTTGTCCTTGATGGTATTGGGATTTATCTTTCGGTTTTTGGTAAAGCGGTGGTTTCGCCGCGTTTACCGGAAGATGGATAAGGGAGTTGACGATAGTTTCAGCCAAAAAAACTCATACAGCGATGGTAATTCACGGCCTAAGAAAAAGATAATCGACAAACACGATGGCGATTATGTGGATTTTGAGGAAGTGGAGTAAAAAATATTTGAGGCAAATACGTAATGGTATCATAGGGTATGCAGGAAGTAGTAGCGGGAATCGATATTGGTGGAACCAACACGGTTATAGGTATAGTAACCCGGAGCGGGGAAATTCTGAAAGTCGCCACCATTTCCACCAAATGTCAGGCAACGTTCGATGGTTTTGTAAAAATCATTTCAACGGAAATAGAGCGGCTGCTGGTTGAACTGGAGCACGAATACACCTTAAGGGGTATCGGAATTGGTGCCCCCAATGGATCATACACGCTTGGGGCAGTAGTGGACGCACCGAACCTTAGCTGGAAGGGAATTCTTCCGCTGTGTAAAGAAATGACCATGAATACCGGGGTTCCTGCTGTTGTTACCAACGATGCTAATGCTGCTGCACTTGGAGAGTTGCTGTTTGGCTCGGCAAAGGGGATGAAGAATTTTGTGGTGATAACCCTTGGAACCGGGCTTGGTAGCGGAATTGTTGTTGACGGAAAGCTGGTTGTGGGGCACGAGGGGTTTGCCGGTGAATTTGGACATATTGTCGCCAAGGCGAACGGCCGGCAGTGTGGATGTGGCAAGCGGGGAAGCTTGGAGACTTACGCATCGGCAACAGGAATCCGTCGGACCGCCTTTAAGATGCTGGCCGACATTAACCAACCCAGCGTTTTACGCAATGTGACCTTTGAGCGGTTATCGGCAAAAATG
>JBFXEO010000282.1:0-3264 GCA_050180015.1 Bacteroidales bacterium
TATCCAGCAGCTCTTTTTCTGTTCCTCCGCCACCAATAAGTATGATTTTATTTGATTTGCTGGAGGAAAGTTTTTCAACAACCTTCTCCATCAATTCTGTAGGGAAAATTTTCCCCGGATGCTTGGCAAAAGGGGCGATGCCAATCCACCGGGATTTTTTATACCCGGTATGGCTTATTACCTCTTGCGGCAACTTTGCCTCGCGGAAAAAGTAGTCGAAATTATCGTCAACCTGCAAGTTTAACTTGCGGAATACGTCGGCATAACGGTCAAAGGTAGTTTTAAGCTGTACTAAATGTTTGTCGTTGATTTTGCAAAGGTTTTTTTTCTCTTTCCTGCCCTTATCAATTTTTACGACTTTAATACCTTTTAATGTAAAAAGGGTTCGAATTACTTTGCTCCGGATTACATCGTGAAGGTCAGCAACGGCATCAAACCGACCCAACCGATTTAAATCGTTGAATAGCCGCCATAGGCCAAGAATACCTTTATGCCGATGTTTAACATCTGCCTCAAAAAAAACAACCCCGTCAACCTGATTTACCATATCGCGGGCAAAGGCCTGCGATACCATTGTAATTTGGACTTCCGGATTGTTTTTGGCAACCGACCAAATGGAGGGAATCGTCATGGCAACATCGCCAATGGCACTTAGGCGAACAACCAAAACCTTTTGGGGTATTAAGGGACTTTTATTTTTTGCTTTTCTGCGCATAAAGAACCGGATTCAGCGATGGATCATTGTACATTTTCATTTGGCGGTAAACCTTCATGTACTTTTTCCCGTTTTTAATATCGTCGAGGAGCTGATCGATGGCACTGGAAAGATCTCCTTTTTGCTCTAAAAGAATATTTAGCCGGGCTTGGCATTTGTCAGTATGCTCTTTTGCCGTATCGGTACGTAAAACCTCCTGCTGCATGTGGTATATCTTGAGGGCAAGAATAGATAGGCGATCTATTGCCCACGCGGGACTTTCGGTATTGATTGTAGCATCTTCCTGCGGTTTAACCGTTGTATATTTTTCCAGGAAATAGCTGTCAATCATTTCCACCAAATCCGTTCTATCCTGATTCGAAGAGTCGATCCTGCGCTTGATTTCCAACGCTTTTATGGGCTCAATTTTAGGATCACGGATGATGTCCTCTAAATGCCACTGAACGGCATCAATCCAATTTTTGGTGAATAGCGAAAATTCTATTGTTCCCTGATTGAATGGAATTTTAGGGGTTGCATCAACGTTATCCATTGTATGGTAGTATTGGGTGCACTCCCAGAAAATTTTATTGCAAAGTTCACTAAAACTCATGTTTTTGGGGTTTTGTTTATACAAAGATACCGTTTTTAGTTGATAGTTAAATGCCGAAGCGTAATGAAGATGCTTTATTCTGATTTAATGATTCTGTATAGTTTGTCGGATCTACGAACTTTTTGCGCAACGGGTATTGAGCATTTTACCCCTTTGGGGGAATAGCTGGTGCTTTTTTCATCTACCTGAATTTCGGTTACAACACTTTCTATTACGCCTGTTGTTGGCCCAATAATAAATATTTTATCGTTAAGGTAAAGTTCCGAGGCTTCAACGGCAACTTCGGCAACATGGAGTTTTGAGAAGTAGTTGGTAATTTTTCCAACGTACATTTTTCGCTCGGTGGCCCTGTTTCCGTAAGATTTAGTCCACTCACCCAGCCTGCGTCCTAAATAGTAGCCATCCCAAAACCCTCGGTTAAATACAGCGGATAGGCGATCCATCCAGCCATCAATTTTTTGCTGGTTAAAGTTGTCTTCTACCAGTGAATTTACTGCTTCGGAGTAGCATTGTGTAACAGTTTTTACATATTCGGCGGATCGAGCCCGTCCTTCAATTTTGAGAACTCTAACGCCAGCATCTATGACTTTATCCAGAAAGCTTATGGTGCATAGATCCTTGGGTGACATAATGTACTCGTTATCAATTTCGAGCTGGGCCCCCGTTTCGTTATCGGTTGCAGTGTATGACCTCCGGCAAATTTGAATGCAGGAACCCCGGTTTGCCGAAGCGTTCGCTTCGTGTAGGCTTAAATAACACTTCCCGGAAATGGCCATACACAGGGCTCCGTGAGCAAAAAGTTCAATCTTTATTTTTTTCCCCGAAGGGCCTTTGATGTCAAGGCTATCTATATTCTGGGCAATTTCTTTTACCTGATTCAGCGTTAATTCCCGGGCCAGAACAACAACATCGGCCCACTGGGAGTAGAATAGTAACGACTGGGTGTTGCCGATGTTTAGCTGGGTGGAAAGATGAACTTCTACTCCCTTTTTTCTGGCATAAAGCATTGCAGCCTGATCCGATGCAATAATTGCAGAAATTCCTGCGCCTGTCGCAACATCAATTATATTTTGCATTGCTTCAATATCCTGATCGTAAAGAACGGTATTTACGGTAAGGTACGTTTTTACATGATGCGTTGAGCAGATCGCTACAATATCGGGTATGTCATCGGGAGTGAAATTTACCGTTGATTTTGCCCGCATGTTGAGGTGCCCAACACCAAAATACACCGAATTAGCCCCACCCTGAATAGCCGCCGCGAGCGATTCAAAATTACCCGCGGGGGCCATTACCTCAATTTCTGATCGGTTAACCATACTCTTGTATTGAAGGTGCAAAGATAAATAGAACTCCGGGAAATGTTATACCGTTTAAAAGACATAGCTATTTATAGGATGAAAGGGTATCAATTTTTTGATACCCTTTACGAAACCAGAATATTCGATTTTTTTATCCTACCTATTTTTTGCCTGGCATTTCATAGTATTTCAGGCTACCGGTGTAAGATCCTGTAATGCTGTTATCGTTGGCATCTTTACAGTTAACGGTTATTGTATAGGTACTACCGGATTTTGAAATGGTTACAGTGCCTTCATTAATTGTAACCTGTGTTCCGCTTTCGCTGGTAATGTTAAAGTTGATGTAGGCAGCTCCAAAATCGAAAGTTAATGGTTCTCCAGTCCATTCTGGGTCATAGGCGTATGTTCCGGCAACAAGATCAGAATTCGACGAAGAAAACATTTCAAAATACAGGGCGTTACCCGTTCCTGTCCCCTTTTCGTAGTTTAGCCCCGAGGAGTATAAGGTTAAATCAAGATTGTAGGATGATTTTGGTTATAGAACCATAACTTTCAATCACACCATTACTTAACTCGTACGTTGTGCCGTTGTAAGTGAATGTACCCTTGGCGTTATCGTCATCATCGTCAGAGCATCCGGTGAAAGTGATAACCGA
>JBFXEO010000283.1:0-3260 GCA_050180015.1 Bacteroidales bacterium
TTTTAGTTTATTTGTGCCGAATAGTATTAACCCCAAAACGTTTAAAAATGAAAAGAATTAGTGTTTTAATGATGAGCGTTATGCTTGTTGGTGCAATTGCTTTTACCTCATGCGGCTCAAAGCAAACAAAGGCTAACGCCGAGGCTCAGTCAGAGTGTTGCGATAAGGAAAAGAAAGATTCTACCTGCTGTGAGAAAAAGGATACCTGCCAGAAACCTTGCGAGGCCCACGATGATGCTTCTCAGGCAGAAACTGAAGGAATGGAATAGTATAAATTTTTTCTATTGTAGAAAGGCCAACCTTTGGGGTTGGCTTTTTGTCGTTTTTAAAGTAGCAATCTTTCTCATCACCTTACAAGGCTCATAATATAACCGGTTACCACTTTCCCCGATTCGTAGTTCAACTCCGAACCCTTAAAGCTGTGTGGAATAGAAAAAATGGCAAGCATTACCAATGATGCAATTACTGTGGCAAAGCGGTTACTTTGCTTGCGGTTTATGGCTACGGCAGTAAGCCATGTAACAAATGCAATGAGTGTTTTATTGTCGGTGAAATCTTTACCCAGCGGAAAACCTGTCCATATTTGCCCAAATGCGTAGTACTGAACAATTGGCCCAAAAATTAGCCCCCCGGCAGCAATCATTATTAGGGCAAGGAATCCATGTAGTTTGTACTGGTCCATCTTAAATATTGCTGTTAGCCCGGCCATAGTAGATAGCAGCATGGCTAAAAACATGCTAAGTATGTGTGGAACTAATGCCCAGCGGGGAACGGGATCCTTAAACCGGATAATAATGGGGTTCTCTTTATGAATTGATACCTTCTGTTGATTTGAAAATATTTCGATATAGTATTCCAATTTACCGGCTGCTGGCATTTTGGGTAGCTGTGCGATGTATGTTCCATCTTTTGATCTGGTAAAGGGTTGTTGCGAAAAGCTGTCGGTGGTTGGATGTTTTTTGAAGGATAGTGTAGCTTGGGCGCTATCGGGTAGGATCAACGATACTTCACAATTTGCGGTACTTTCACCGCTTCGGGGTAGTTTAACTTTATAGGTTGAATCGTCAATGGTGTATTTTATCTTCTTGGGGTGCGTTGGCCCTGTTAACCGCTGAAAGACAACTGATGACAAGGTAATAGCTATAGCAAAAATCCAAAGCAAAACTTTTTTAAGCATAACGTGTTATGTTTATTTAAAATGATAGTAAATGTATGTTTTGGAAGCTAGAGGCTAATGGATAGTGTAATACTTTCATTATTTCGTACTACAACTACCGTTGCTACCGTATCGACGGAAAGTTCCGAAAGCCGATCCATGTAATCGTTGATGTCTGCTACCGGTTTGCCGTTAATTGATACAATAATATCGCCGTTTTTCATGCCGGCCCTGTAGGCTGGTTTACCTTCCGTTACGCCAATTGCCTTTAGCCCGTTACCGGTGGAACCACTTACATCGGGGATTATTCCCAGGGTGACCTTAAATTTTTTACCGTTATACGTAGGCATCATCCTGCTGCCCGATTTGGTAAATGTAAGCGAGCTGTCCATGGTACATAGTTTATATGCAAGGCTGTAGGCGTATGCAGCAACCTTCTCCATTCCCACCGCGTTAATTTTATCCACATCATCCATGGGTGTATGGTAATCGGGATGAACCCCTGTGGTTAAAAAGAAAACGGGAATATCCTTGGCGTAGAACGATGCGTGGTCCGATGGCCCAAATCCGCCGGGAGCTAGCGTTAAGCTTAGCGTACTGTCGGCGTTTAATTCTCTAAGTATCGATTCGGACTGCATGGAAGTTTTAGTTCCGCTAATTTCCAGCTTATTGTCCCTTAATCTGCCCACCATATCTAAATTTATCATGGCCTTAATGTTGCCAACCGGCACTATTCCCGACTCTACAAATTTTTGTGAACCAACAATGCCCATCTCTTCTGCGCCAAAGGCTATGAATAAAACGCTGCGCTTTAGCTGTTCTTTTTGCGATGCAAGCTTTTGGGCTATCTCCAGTACAGACGAAACCCCGGAAGCGTTATCGTCTGCTCCGTTATGAACGGCAATTGTATCGGGCATTCTGCTGTACGAATTTTTGCCTCCTAGTCCAAGGTGATCGTAATGGGCTCCGACTACTATGTATTCGTTGTACAGGCTGGGGTCTGAACCTTTTAGCAGGGCTATTACATTCTGCGTGTTAATTTCTTCCGTGGACTTACCCACCTTACCACAAATGATGGTTTCGGGTAGGTTTCCCGATATACTTTTCTTTTCAGCCAGGATAACCTTTTTCAGCGAATCTATATCGCCCAATTCTTTTACAAGATTTTTTGACGATTCTTTGTTGAGTATGAAAATAGGCATTCCATAATTTTTGCCATTGTTTTCAAAAAATTCGCCATCGTTTTTGTCGTCGTTAAGTATTATTATTCCAGCAGCACTATGGGATTTTGCAATATCTAAAGCGGTTAGGTTCATTGGTCGCATTTCGTCTTTTCGAATGGTGTCGGCTTTAGAGTGCTCCTTAAACATTACGGCCCATTTCTTTTTAACATCAACATTTGAATACTCATTGGGCTCACCATGCCTGCCATCACTTCCAAACCCGACGAATACTGCGGCGGCGCACAAGGAGTCGCTTCCACCGGTAGGTAGGGTTGTATAGTCTATACTGTAGGTCAAGCGTTTTCCATTTATCATTAAATGGGTATTTGCTAACCGCCTTGGCGATGGTTTTTCGATTGTAAAAAATTGGTAGCCTTGGTTTCCTATCAGGTGTAATCCATAAGAATTGAATTGATCTTTAATATACTTTGCGGAAACTTTATCGTAGGTAGTTCCCGGATATCTGCCCTGTAAGCTATCTGATGCTAAAATGCTTACGTGGTATAGCAATTCTTGGGGGGTAATTTCAGGGGATACTTGGGGTTGTTGGGAATAGCTTGTAAACGAGATGGTTATAGATATAACGAGCAGTAGGGTTCTCTTCATGATTACGGGTTTAAACTTTTTGTTAAACAATCAATTTTCAAATATAGCTAATAAGTACAAGTTTTTTTTTTATATCATTGCTAACAATTTTAGTACCCTTTTTTTAAGGTTTGTTGAATAGGTCAGAATTATGGCGAGGAGAAGAATATCGGAGCGAAAGTTAATACTGTTTACGGTTGGTTTACTTATAGTTGCGGGAATTGTGAGGTTAATCAGCTATAAGGTGGGGGTGGTGCTTTTTTACCTCTCCTTTGTCCCTTTTATTTATCATAGGG
>JBFXEO010000284.1:0-3213 GCA_050180015.1 Bacteroidales bacterium
GGAAATTGCGCCACTCTCCTACATTACTAACGATTTAAAGCAACTTATCATCAACTCCCGTAAGCAAAGCCTAATTAACCAGCTTGAGCGCAACCTGTTTATTAAAGCAAAGGATGATCGTAACTATGAAATTTACCAATAGTACAACCATGAGAGCATTTAGTTTACTTACTTTTTTTCTTATTTATTCGTTAGGCATCAGTTCCTACGCACAGGAAAACATATCAATTGACAAGGTTATTGCGGTGGTTGGGAATGAGCGCATACTTTTGTCGGACATTGAGCAGGAGCTACTGCGAATTAAAATGCAAGGCAGTGCAAATACAAATATCAACCGCTGTGAGCTGCTTGAGCAGTTCCTAATCCAAAAGTTACTGATAACCCAGGCTAAAATTGATAGCGTTGAGGTAAATGAAGGCTCCATAGAGGCCGAGGTTGACCGACGCCTAAAATACTTCATAAATCAGATTGGCTCCGAGAAAGCCCTCGAGAACTACTTCAATAAGCCAATTTTTGAAATCAAGGACGACCTGCGCGAAATTATTCGTGAACAGCAGCTAACCCAGCAAATGCAGCACAAAATTATTGATAAGGTTAACATAACCCCATCGGATGTGAAAGCTTTTTACAAGAAAATCCCAACCGATAGCCTTCCCGAACTACCCATGCAGTATGAGTTGCAGCAAATTGTAATCTACCCTCCCGATACCGAAAAGGCTAAACTTGAGGCAAAGGAAAAGCTACTCGAAATTCGAAACCGTGTCCTTAACGGCGAACGCTTTGCAACCCTTGCTGCGCTATACTCCGAGGATAGAGCCTCGGCCATAAAAGGAGGAGAGTTAGGGTTCCGCTCCCGGGAGGAACTTGTTAAAGCCTTTGCCGATGCCGCTTTCAACCTCAAGGAGGGGCAAATTAGCCAGGTGGTCGAAACCGAGTATGGCCTTCATATCATCCAGCTGATTGAAAAACGCAACGATCAGGTAAATGTCAGGCATATTTTGCTTAAACCCCAATTTACCTCCGATTTGCTTTCAAAAGCGGTTCAGAAACTCAACAGCATTGCTAACCTCATTCGCACCGACAGCATCTCCTTCGATAATGCTGTGCTTCGGTTTTCCGAAGATAAAAAATCAAACCTCAACAAAGGGTTGATGTTAAACCCTTTTACCAATACCTCGCTATTTGAAAAGGAACAGCTTCAACCCTCCGATTTTTATGCCATTAAAGACCTGAAAGAGGGCGAATTCAGCTCCCCCTTTGAATCGCGCGATGAGCATGCCAATATCGTTTTCAAAATCATACGGATAAAACGAATTATTCCAGCCCACAAGGCAAACCTAAAAGACGATTACGACATAATTCAACAGTTAGCCAAATCGAATAAAGAAAACGAAATTCTCGGGGATTGGGTATCAAAAAAAATAAAATCGTTCTACATCAGGATTGATGAGGAATTCCATAGCTGCAACTTTCATAGCCAGGGTTGGATAAAATAGGTAAAGTTGACATGAATTCTATTCTCCGTTATACTTTAGCTATATCCATGCTGCTGGGTATTTTATTTCACGCTCAAGCTCAACAAAAAACCCGCATTAAATTTGAAGGGGCTAAGAGCATGAAAAACCTTAACATTAATGGCCAAAAGATAATCAGGTATATTGGGGATGTTCGCTTCCAGCATGAAGGTGCCCGGATACTATGCGATAGTGCTTACCAAAATCCCGATGATAACTGGTTCGATGCGTTTGGCAATGTTACCATTCTACAGGAATCAACTACAATTACCGGCCAAACCCTGCACTACGATGGTAAAACAGCCACTGGTAAAATTACTGGCAAAGAGGTTAAACTGATCGACGATGAAACCATCCTTACCACCCAAACCCTTTTCTTTAATTCCAGAACAAACGTTGCATACTACACCACCCCTGGAGTAATCACCTCCAAACAATCAACGCTGACCAGCCAACGAGGCTACTTCAACCAGAACACAAACCTCCTGTCGTTTGCCGGCAATGTGATTATAGTTGACCCCGATGGGACAATCCATACCGACTCCCTCAGCTATAATACCCAAAGCGAGATTGCCAATTTCTTTGGGCCCACTCACCTTTTCGACAACGAAAACTTTGCATACTGCGAAAAAGGTTGGTATAACAAAAAAATAGAACAGACCAACCTTCAACAAAACGCTTACATTTTGAACAAAGAAAATAAGATTTTTGGTGATAATATTTTTTACGACAGGACAAATAAATTTGCCAGGGCCCTCGGAAACGTTGTTCTAATTGATACATTAAATAAAGCTTATGTTTATGGCCAAAAAGCTAACTACTGGCAGGACCCCGAACAGGCCGAGGTTACTGAAAATCCATACTTAATGTTGATAGACAATAACGATAGCTTATTCCTGAAGGCAAGCTACTTTAAAGTTCTCACTAAAAAAAATGAAAAATCGGCTGCCGATTCAACCTATCGGATACTAAAAGCAATCGGAGATGTTGCCTTTTACCGGAGCGACGTGCAGGGGTTATGTGATTCCATGATATACAACACTCAGGATTCAACCATCGACATGTATGTAAACCCCATACTTTGGAACGATATCAACCAGATGAGCGCCGACCAGATAAAGATTTTTCTAAAGCACAACAAAATAAACCAAATGGATTTCATTGACAATGCCTTTGTCACATCATTCGAGGAAGATAAGTACTACAATCAGATTAAGGGCAAAACCATTCACGCCTTTTTTGCAAATGGCAAGGCAGAAAAAATAGATGTGAACGGCAACGGTCAAGCCGTTTACTTTATCCGCGATGAAGATAGCTTGACTATGGCAAACCGCTCCGAAAGCGCTAAAATTACAATCATGGTAAAGGACAATAAGGTTAACCGGATAACATTCCGCGACAAGCCTCTATCGAACCTTTACCCAATAGAAAAGGTAGAAATGGAAGATATAACGCTAAAGGGCTTTAAGTGGCAGGAATCCATACGCCCTACGAGTAAGTTTGCCATAATTCCCCAAAATTTTAAAGTACAACCAGTTGAACGCGGCAAAGAAAAACAACTCCAGGTTAAGCACAATGGCTCAACGCAGAATGAAAAAAAACATAGTAGCGAGAATATAGTAGTGAGTAGCGAGTAGCGAGTAGCGAGTGGTTAGTAGCGAGGTTTTTAATTACTTCAGAACTCCTGTCCCATGCTTGA
>JBFXEO010000285.1:0-3144 GCA_050180015.1 Bacteroidales bacterium
TGGCGAGCTATATTATTGTTGTTTATTACGTTGGTAAAGTTCTTGACAAATTATAAACCATTGTCTTTTAAAGTATAGATATATTCTGCCTTGATGATAATAATCTACTTTTGTTTAATAACTGGGTTGGCCGTAATGAAAAAAAATTTGTTGGGAAATATAGTATCAAAGAGCGACGAATCGTAAATAAGTATGTGGCCTCGGACGAAAGTAATTATCCTATTAATACACTAATTACTGCTAAGAATTTTGCGAATTGGAACAATAAACTCTATTTCTATACGCCTAATGCTTTCAGTTTATTTGAGTATTCTGACGGTGATTTCATAAAGCAGATTTCATTTGATTTAGGGGATCGCTCGGTTCCAAAGCATTTTTACAAACAATTTCAAACTCAGAATAGGGACATCTTTAGAGAAGAAGCCAAAAACAAGGGATTTGTCCCATTTATGCTTTATGCCTTCCCGTTTGATGACTACTATCTGGTAGGAGTTGACGATAAAGACTTTAACTGTTATGCAATAAGTAAAGATAACTACAAAAATATTTACAGAAATGGGCCAATTTCAACCTATTTTAATTTACCTAAAATAAGGTCATTAAGGAGTCCCTCTGCACTTCAGGATGATTGCATCATATTTGTTTGTAATCCAATGGACTTTTTCGAAAATGATCCAGATGTAAAAGAAAAAGAGATTAGCATTGGGAATCAGTACTTTATTGTCAATTACAACGACAATCCTTTTATTATTACTATTACCAGCAAAAAGGTAAAAAGTTAATTGGCTTTGTTTTATTATTTTCTCAATGAAAGTTCGTATTTTCATAACAATACTATGCCTAACGTTCTTATCATGCAGGCAGCATTCTCCTGCAGAGCAGAGCCTTCGTGATTGCTATGGCAAAAAAGTTTCTTTAGGAATGTTTAATACTGTGCTGCAGAATTATTCACAAATAAATATCTCCGATTTAAGAAAAAACTATAAATTTATTTCATTAGTTTATTTGCAGAATGATTGTGAACCATGTTATACTAAATTTATTGAATGGCATAATAAAATGGATAGCATTAGCTATAGCGACAATTATACGGTGTTATTTATCATTCGAGGTAAATCTTATGAGGATTTTATTGATAATATCCACAAAGAAAAGTTTATTGAAAGCAAATTTTATGTGGCAATGGATCCAAACTTTAGATTCCTTGATCAAAATGCAGATATTCCCTTTTGGATCATCGATAATTCAGTATTAATTGATCAAAATAATAAAATTCGAATGGTAGGTTTTCCATTTACTTCTGATAAAATGGTAAAAAAATTTAAACTAATTTGTTCTGAAAAATAAATCTACAACTCATCCCAGATATTGCGATATTATTAAACAATGAAAGCACCTGCACCTTTTATAATCTTTATTTTATTTATTGTTGCCAACTCATGTACCCGAAGTGCAGCAGATTCTGACAGTAAGAAGAACTTAGAAAGTACCCAGCAACCTGCCCCCGTAATGGTCACCACTGCCCAGGCTGTAACCAAAACATTCTACCATGAGTTGCTTTGCAATGGTACGCTGGAAGCTGCCAGCAACGCCCGAATGGGTTTTGAGGTAGGGGGTACCATTGCCGAAGTGCTGGTTAAAAGCGGAGAGCTGGTGCAAAAGGGGCAACTGCTGGCAAAGCTCAACAACCTACAGCAACAAATGGCTGTTGAGCGTGCGCGTAACAACCTTATGCTGGCAAAGGTGGAAATGGCCGATATTCTATTGGGTTATTCATCTACCAGAGATACGGTGAACATTCCTCCGCAGGTTATGCAAACAGTCCGCATTAAAAGCGGATACATCGATGCGGAACTTGCACTGCGCGAGGCCGAATTTCAGCTAAGCAAAACTCTAATAACGGCACCAATTGCCGGACGTATTGTGAATTTGCAGGCAAAACCGAATAATCCCACCAGTAACTACGAGTATTGCTGCCAAATCATCGATGAGCAGTCCTTTCAGGTGGTTTTTACTGTGCTGGAAACGGAGTTGCAGTTTGCGGCACCGGAAACCGAGGTAGTAGTTTTTCCATTCTCAAACCCAAAGGAACACTGTAATGGAAGAATAACCGAGGTAAACCGAATTATCGATAAAAATGGAATGGTTAAAGTTGTAGCCCGCCTATCGAAACCATCCAGCTGCTTTATTGCTGGAATGAATGTTCGTGTTCTTGTACGCAAACCGATGGTAAACCAACTGGTTATACCAACCGAGGGTTTAACTCAACGTCAAAACCGCGATGTTGTTTTTGTTATGCACGATACCCTTGCCCACTGGCAATACGTTGATGTTGGGCCACGCAACTCCACCGAGGCTGTAATTCTTAGCGGAATTAAATCTGGCGATAAGGTAATTATAAGTGGAAATGCCACCATTGGACACGAAGCTTGGGTAAGGGAAATACAGTAACTTTTAGATAGTATCCCGATAATTTTATCTGTAAAACAAAACGATCAACAAACAACGAACAACGGTTGAACCCACCTCCCCATAGCAAAATACTCCCTAACTTTGTGAGTCCCTTCACTGTTATTGTAATTTTTTTATTACTAACGCTCATGGGGATTGCAGTGGTACCGCTGCTAACCATTAGGCTATATCCATCGGAATCGGGAAAGCAAATTTACATATCGTACCAATACTATGATGCAACTGCCGAAGCCGTTGAAATGGAAGCGACAGCTCCACTCGAAGGGGTTTTAACCACAGTTGATGGGGTGCAAAATGTTTCCTCGGTTTCGGGCGATGGATGGGGACAAATAACTCTAACCATTGAACGGGATGTAGATATACAAAAGGTTCGTTTTAAGATCTTAGCCTCAATTCGGGAGGTTTTTCCAAGGCTTCCGCAAGGAGTTAGCTACCCTACTCTTAGCGCGTACTCTGCCAATCAGGAAAAAATGGTGCAACTATTGGTTTATACCGTATCGGCCAACATGGATCCTCCTTCTATAAAATCCATAGCTAGCGAAACGCTGCTACCCAAACTATCGATGATTGATGGTGTAAGTAAGGTTGATATTTATGGTGCAAATACCAACGATTGGTATATTGAATACAATTCTAGCCTACTAGAACAACTTGGCCTATCGCCCAACAATA
>JBFXEO010000286.1:0-3144 GCA_050180015.1 Bacteroidales bacterium
TTTAGAGTTTATCAATGCCTTTTAACTTTATGAACTCTAACTCGTAATTCGTAATTCGTAATTCGTAATTTCATCTGAAGTTAGAAGTTAGAATTTATCAATGCCTTTTAACTTTATGAACTCTAATTCGTAACTCGTAATTCGTAATTCGTAATTTGTAATTTCATTTTGCATTCAGAATTCAGAATTGAACCATTGCGCTTAGCTATGGTATTGCAGCTGGTTGTACCGAAAGCGTATCGGTAACAACAAATTTATTTTGAAATGAGTTAGCCAGCTGGCTTAAAGGCTGTCGTGGAATGCTAATCCGCTTTACCATTGGGAATCTTCCACCCTTGATGTAGCCTTCCACTTCAATGGAGTTGATTAGGTTTTTGCCTTCGCCAATAAGCTTAAAGGCATCGGCTGGTGTGCGCAGAACTATTTCTATGGGTATTTCGTAATCTTTCCTGATTTTCCCCTCAATTTTTACTTTATGGCTACTTGCCAGCTTACCAATTTCCCGGTTGTTTAACCATGCCTTGAAATAAATATGATTTATTTTGATTGCATTTCGATTAGCATTTTCAATGTCTATGTTAAGGTTTAAGTATATAACGCCGTCCTTTATCCCGCGGAGTTTATACTCTTTAATTCCATGAATACTAAGCTCGTTATACCCGGTGCAACCGGTAAATACTAGTAAAGCTATAATTGGCAATAGTTTAACAGGAAATATTTTCATATTCAATATGCTTATTTAGAAGTAAATACAAATGTTATACCAGAATGGCAAAGGTAATACTTTTATACGGCGGGAGCATGAGCTATGCATTAAAATAAAAGGTTCTACCACGAATTTAATGATAACTTGCAATTTGTTTATATGTAGTTAAAAATTATAGTTAAAATATAGTTAATATATAGTTAAAATGTAGTTTATATGTTGTATTTTAGTTTTCAGAAGTTGGAAATTTATTAGCTTTAAAAAGAGTTGGTAAACGAAGGATGCTTTTGAAAATATTTCGAAAAAGGGGGAAAAATTAACTGCAAAAATGAGCAACTATATTGCATAAATCAAAAAAAAGCAATATTTCAACCACATTTTAACCACATTTAAACCACATATCAACAACATTTACAACTATATTTAAACAGTGTTTTATATAATATAAATATTTAACCACTAAAATAAGGGTAGTACCAAATAAAAAAACTCCCCTGAATGGAGAGTAAAAAGTATGGAGGTACTTTTAATCGTTATCCATGGCTGCCATTACTTCGTCGGTAATTTCAAGGTTATGGTAAACCTGCTGAACATCATCGTTATCCTCGAGATCTTCAACCAGCCTCAGAAATTTAAGGGCAGTATCCTTATCAACCGATTTGTAATCGTTGGGGATGCGTTGTAAGCTGGCGTTTTCAACTTCGATATTTAACTCCTCAAGCTTTTTATTCATCCTGCCAAAATCTTCCATTTCTGTGGTAATTACATAAAAATCACCATTATCGTCAATGTTTTGGGCTCCGGCATCAATAAGATCGAGTTCTACCTCATCGAGTTTTATTTTGTTTTTTGTAACAGTAAAAATCCCTTTTCGGTTAAACAGGAAGGCTAATGAGCCATTGGTTCCAAGATTTCCGCCTTTCTTTGTGAGGGTTGAACGGATGGCGCTAATGGTTCTGTTATTGTTATCGGTGAGGCATTCAATAAAAATTGCAATGCCTCCTGGCCCATAGCCCTCAAAGGTAAGTTCTTGTAAATTTTCGGGGTCTTTTTCTGCCTTGGAGATTGCCCTGAGGATGTTTTCCTTGGGCATGTTTACCCCCTTTGCGTTGTTTATGGCAAGCCTAAGCCGGGGATTGCCTTCGGGGTCGGAGCCACCCTCTCTGACAGCAACCGATATCTCCTTGATTATCCTTGAAAATTCCTTTGAAAGCTTGGCATCAAGCGCACCCTTCTTGCGCTTAATGGTTGACCATTTGTTATGTCAACTCATAATTTTTGATTTAGCTTATGTAAAATACAAAGTTAACCACATTCTTGGGCTTATCAAAATAATTAGCCTATATTGATTAGTATCAACAGTTCAATTTCAGTGAAAATATTCACAAATTTTTACCTTTGCAAAAAATTAGGTATCGATGGATTTTAACGCTGAAGATGCAAATATTTTTGAGAGTGATTTAGGTGATGATAGTGGCAAACCCAAAGTTTACATTGAGACCTATGGTTGCCAAATGAATGTGAATGATAGTGAGGTTGTTGCATCAATTCTTACCGCTAATGGCTATGCAATTACCAGCAGTATCGATAAAGCCGATGTGATACTGATTAATACCTGTTCCATTCGTGCGAATGCCGAAAACAGAGTTTTTGGAAGAATCGATTTATTTGGGCAGATAAAAAAGTCAAAACCCTCCGTGCGGATTGGAGTGTTGGGCTGCATGGCCGAACGGTTAAAGAACCAGCTTCTGGAGGAAAAAAAGGTTGTTGACCTGGTGGTGGGGCCCGATGCTTACCGTGATCTGCCAATGTTGTTAAGCGCTGTGGAAAGTGGGCAAAAGGGCATAAACGTTTTACTTTCACGTGAGGAAACCTATGCCGATATTAGCCCTGTAAGGCTCGACAAGAATGGGGTATCGGCTTTTGTATCAATCATGCGTGGCTGCAATAATTTATGTTCGTACTGTGTGGTTCCCTATACCAGAGGAGCTGAACGAAGCCGCGATCCACACTCCATTGTGAGGGAGGTTCAGGAACTGGTCGATGCCGGCTACCGTGAGGTAACCCTGCTTGGGCAAAACGTGAACTCATACCACTGGGAGGAGCAAAAAGGGCTGATTAAGCATAAAGTAAACTTTTCCGACCTTTTAGAAATGGTTGCCCTGGTTGATCCTCGGCTTAGGGTGCGTTTTTCCACTTCACATCCTAAGGATTTATCCAATGAAGTGTTATACACCATGGCCATGTACGAGAACATTTGCAGCCATATTCACCTGCCTGTGCAATCGGGCTCTACCCGAATACTGCAACTCATGAACCGTAAGTATTCCAGGGAGGATTACCTTGATAGAATTGAAGCTATACGTTCAATTCTTCCCGACAGTTCAGTTTCAACCGATATTATCACCGGCTTTTGCACCGAAACGGAGCTCGATCAC
>JBFXEO010000287.1:0-3123 GCA_050180015.1 Bacteroidales bacterium
CAAATGAGGAGGTAATCCGTAAGGTATGTGCCCGTGCGCTTGACGAGAACATCGTTCAGCTCCAACGAAAGTTTGAGCCGTTTAGGGTAAAATCGCCCATCTATAGCGTTAGTGATAAAACCGTTTTATCACCAATCGGGATGAAAGAGGGAGTAAATATCAACTCAAGGTACGAAGTGCTCGAGAAATCGATTGATTCCAATGGTAAAACGCACTACTCTCGGGTAGGCATCATAAAGCCGATTAAAGGGAAGATATGGGATAACCGATTTATGGCCGTTGAAGAGGGAGCCGCTGAGGCAAACCTGAACTATACTGAGTTTAAAAAGGTAAGTGGTCGTACTTTCTACCCCGGCATGCTAATACGTGAAGTTAAGTAGCCGGTATATTTTCACATTCACTACGAACTAGCCGGGTTTAAAGCCTAGCCGGTTCTTCTTCCTGGCGAATACCCCTGTCAGGGGTTTGTAACCCTGACAGGGGTAAACCAACCCAGCACTGCCAGGTTCCTCAAACGCAGGCAGGTTGCTACTCTCTCCGAACCTGCCATTGGTTAGGCAGACCTTCCATCGTCCGTAAGGACATGGAAGCGTCGGATTGACCAACCATGAATTTTGGCCATTCAGTCACGAATTTTATAGGTTCAGCACCGATATTATGCAGTCCGGTAACTTAAGGAGATATAGGCTGTTGCAGCATTCTAAATTGCTTTTTACTTTTATTCTTCAATTAAAATAATGGAGACCAGAAACCATTCCAAAAACGGGGCGGAACCGAAAAGCCAAACGAGTAGGGAAAGTTAATTATAAGTTAGTTATGAAGAAACTCTTATTTACTTTAGGCGTAGTTGCAATGTTTTCGTATATTTCATGCAGTAAGGATGATGATAACGATTCGAAATCGACAGATTCATACTTTACCTATGATGGGCAAAAATATGCATTGAACAAAGGATATCTTGAATATGAATTTCAGGAATCTTCATCCGTGTATTTTCTTGAGTTAACCATATGCTCTTCCGGAATTACCGCTACATCTGCAATTTTCACGGGGATTGGCGATTACATTTGTTTAGACATTTACACTTCATCTAAAACCGAATTACCTACAGGAACATACCATTTTTCTAGTACCCTAAGGCAGGCTGGCTATGTTGAATATGGGGAAATAGATATGGGGGTGAACATTCAGGAGGTTGGAGAAGATGACTATGTTGGAAACTATGTACCTTTTGCTAGTGGAACTATGACGGTTTCAAAATCGGGATCGGCCTATACTATAACTGTAACTGGTAAGGATGAGAGTAATAATGAAATTTATGCTACATATACAGGATCCCTTACTTATTATGACAATTCTAAAAAATAGTAAATGCTTTTTGTTTGACAATGGAGCCGATAACCATTCCAAAAAACGGGGCGGAACCGAAAAGCCATATAGAGTAGGCGTGTAATTTTTCTCTAAACCACTTAAATTGAGTTACTATGAGTATTTTACACAAAATTAAGGCGTGGTTATACGATAACCCCCTCACCGACGATCCCAACGACTTTGTTGCCCGCGTTAGCTCCGAGCGCAGCCTTTCGGTAAACGATATCTGCGAGTCGGCTGTAAGCCGCGGTGGTGCCGATACCTCGGCGCAAACCATGGAGCACAACGTGAAACTGTTCCTTAAGGAGATGGCGTACCTGCTTTGTGATGGGTACTCCGTAAACACGGGGTATTTCACTGCTTCTATGCTTATCAAGGGCGTATTCAACAGCCCCGCCGAAACTTTCAATGTCGACAAGCACACCCTATCGTTCCAGTTCAACCAGGGCGATACGCTGCGCAGCGAACTTGCCTCGGTTGGGGTCGATATTATGGGCGTGGCCGAAAGTGTAACCACCATCGCCCAGGTAACCGATGTGAAGAGCGGCTCGGTGAACGAAATGCTGACCCCCAGCCGCAACCTTAAGATTAGGGGAAGCAAAATAAAGTTGGCCGGCGATAATGCCAATGTAGGGGTTTTCTTTATCAACCAAACCTCGGGGGCCAGCACCAGGGTGGACAGCGTCGATGTGGTAACGAACAACCCCTCGGAGCTGATTGTTGTGATCCCCGAGTTGCCAGCAGGAACGTACAAGCTGCAGGTGGTAACTCAGTTCTCGGGGAGTAGCACCCCGTTGAAAGAACCCCGTAGCAGCACTTTCGACAAGGAATTAAAGGTTTCGTAACCCTGAATCGGATGTATCAGGGTGTTTGATACGAGCGTATTGGGGTATTAGATACGGACATATCAGGATGCCTGAAAGGAACGGAATGGTGTCTAACCCTAACAGGGTTTTAAACCCTGTTAGGGTTGAAGTAACATGCAACGTCGTTAGGTTATTTTACCTGACTTTCCATCGTTAGTAGAGCACAGAAGTATCTTATGAAATTTCAATTACAGGCTTTAAAGATATAATTCATAATTATACTACTGGGTAATTTTATGCTTGCTAATAATATAATAGTTGTTTAACTTCAAGATGGAAATGTGTTAACAAATTTTATGTATTGAAAAGTTCTTATTTCCTGATTTTATTGAATATATAGAGGAGAATTTCTCACAAAAAAAGAATAGTAAATATTGACTATGATTGATGATGAAGTTTCAAAGAAAAGAAGAGCCAAATGGTTAACGAGTGAAAATTTTATGTCTCGTTACATTGAAATTAGAACAGTTGTTGAAGGCCTTTTTAATGACTCGAAGCATAGCGAGCAATTGAAATGGTTTACCATTCATGGGCGTGAGCATAGTTTGGCACTTGAGAATAACTTATATTGTTTAATACCCACGCCGTACGAATCAAAAAGTGATAATTCTGAATTTTGCTCAAATAATTATGAATTTAAGGGAAGAGAGGTTTTAACTGAATCGGAAAGGTTCTTTTTAATTATTTCGGCTTGGCTTCATGACCTTGGAATGATAAAGTTTTCAGACAAGGATAAAGAACTGTCTGATGAACAGATAAGGGACAATCACCATTCTAGGTCAGAAAAGTATATTGTTAATAATTTTTCAAAATTACAGATTTCAGAAGGCGAGGCATCGTTGCTGGGGATTATGGCATATTACCACCGCCGGCGATGTCCAATTGA
>JBFXEO010000288.1:0-3119 GCA_050180015.1 Bacteroidales bacterium
ATGGTAGTACCCTTAACAACCACTGAAACGCCCGGAAGCGGCATTCCATCCTCGGAACTTGTAACTGTTCCGGTAATCCTCACCGTCTGTGCCTGTACCATTTGTACGGTAACAAGTAGCAGACTTGTAAGAAAAACACAAAGTTTTTTCATAGAACAAGTTTTAGGTTTAAAGTTAGTATAGATAATTTACGTTGCTAATGTATAAAATTAAAAATGTAAACACAACTGTTGATTTTAAAAAAAATTAACAACTTTCACTGGCTTTTAGGTAAGTTTAAGAGGCACATATCTCAAAACGCCTAAAGACCAAAGGGGTAGCAAAACTATCAATGCTACTTAAACATGAAATTTAAAGTATACTTTTTTCTACATGGGTCAAAATTGTTTTCTCCATTTCAATCGTTTTCGAAACGATTTCACTCCCTCTATCAATAAAATCCTTCGCCCGTGCATTATCATACAGGCCAGATGCATTTATTTTCACATTTAGGAATGCTCCCATAACGGCCGATCGGGCTGCCAATGCCCCCACCCCGGCATCCGTTACAGAGTTTGGATTGCCATGTTCTGCCATCGCCTTAATAACCTCCATGGATTCGTAGCACAGCTGCATCACCTTAAAGGGTACCTCAATTGCATATAATGTTGCATCCTGGATTGCCTGTGTACGGGTAGCCTTTTCTTCCTCCGTTACTTTTGGCAGACCAAAGGCATTCATAATACGATTGAAGGCATTGGTATCCTCATCAACCATTTTAACCAGCTGCTCCATGTAAAACTTCCCTTTCTCGGCCCAATCAGAAAATTCCTCCCAACGATCGTCCCAACCCGGTTTGTGGGATGACAGGTTTGCCACCATGGTGGCAAGTGCTGCACCAAATGCGCCCATTGCAGCCGAAATAGAACCACCCCCAGGGGCCGGAGATTCCGAAGCTGTTTCCTGAGCAAACTTATCGAGTGATAAGTCAACCAATTTCTTAGTATTCTTATCTTCCAGGATATACTCTATTATTTTTTTATCAGGATCGAAAGGATAGAGTTCATCCAACCCCATTGATTTTATTGCTATTTTTATGATCTCCCGATCGGGGATACCCGTGGAACGTTGCTGTTTTCGGAGAAAATGCTTACCGGCATCAAGCATTGCTTTTAGTGGAACAACTCCAACTATCTCAGAGCCAGTTGCGCGCAAACCTCTTTCCCGGGCTCTTTCACTTGCCTCCTCGAATGCCACATGAATTGGCGTAACAGTAACATCTGTTAAGTTTATTGATACCTGAGCAATACCAAATTCATCGATATACCATCCTATTGCCTTGCAGGCCCTGAGTGATCCGGGAATCCAAATTTCCTTGCCCTTATCGTCCAATGCAATTTTACCAGTGTGAGGATTTCCAACTCGTTGTGGACGGCCTTTCTCCCGAATATCAAAAGCAACGGCATTGGCGCGCCGTGTAGATGTAGTATTCAAGTTCACGTTATAGGCGACCAAGAAATTACGTGCACCCACAGCAATTGCTCCGGTTTGTGGAAGAAACTTTGCCGGTCCAAAATCGGGTTTCCATGCAACATCCTTCATTTTATTTGGTAAACCCTCGTATTCCCCAGCCCTACAGCTAGCCAGATTCCTACGTTTATCCTCGAAAGCTGCAAATTCATAGCAATAAACAGGAATTTTCAGCTCCTCACCTATGCGTTTTGCCAACTTGCGGGCATACTCTACCGCCTCGTCCATGGTAATATTTGCAACAGGAACCAAAGGGCAAACGTCGGTAGCCCCAAAACGGGGATGTGCTCCATGGTGCTTACTCATATCAATAAGCTCCATTGCCTTGCGAGTTGCACGAAAAGCGGCCTCGAGAACCCCGTCGGGAGTTCCTACAAAGGTTACAACCGTACGGTTGGTGGCCTTCCCGGGATCTACATCAATCAATTTAACACCTTCAACAGCATCAATCTCATTGGTTATCTGCTTAATAATATTCATATCGCGTCCTTCGGAGAAATTTGGAACGCATTCAATCAGTTTTTTACCAGTCATTACCTTAATATATTAATTGTTTTTGATGGTGGTTTTATGCAATCCGCTTACTAATTGTTCGTTGAGCAAATTCAAAACTATAGGTTCCCGGTAAAACAGAATCTATTCTATGTACCATTGATAATCTTCCCATTCAATATCACCGTATCCACAAGATCGCTGGTGTAGGCATACGGTAAGAACTCAATGGACGGTACGGGTTTCGTTATAAAGATGTTGGCAACTTTGCCTTTACATATACTGCCGTGTGTATCGGAGATTCCGAGGGCGTAAGCACCATTAATTGTGGTTGCATTTATTGCCTCCTCGGGTAGCATACGTAACTTGATGCATCCCAACGACATAACAAACTTCATATCGCCTGATGGTGATGATCCGGGATTATAATCCGATGCCAATGCGACCGGTAAGCCCGCCTGAATCATTTTACGAACCGGAGGATCGACCATCCCCAGAAAGAAAGCAGCACCGGGTAGCAATGTTGGCATTGTATCGGAACCAAGCAACGCTTCAATTTCAGCATCACCGGTAAATTCTAAGTGATCGACCGAAAGGGCGCCATACTTCACTCCAACCTGAATACCCCCGGAATAATCCAACTCATTGGCATGAATTTTTGGACGAAGTCCATACTTGATTCCAGCCATAAGCATCCGCTCGGTATCCTCAACGGTGAAGAATCCCTTATCGCAAAAAACATCTATATAATCGGCCAATTCCTCGGCAGCAACACGGGGAATCATCTCATTAATAATTAAATCAACGTAATCTTTTTGCTTGCCCTTGTATTCGGCAGGAACGGCGTGAGCCCCCAAAAAGGTTGATTTAACTGTAAGCGGGGTGGTTTCTTTCAACCGGCGGATAACCCGGAGCATCTTTAGCTCGTTCGCCGTGTCCAAGCCATAGCCACTTTTAATTTCAACGGCTCCTGTTCCCTTACCAATAATTTCGTTTACCCGATGCAATGCCTGCTCGTATAGTTCATCCTCCGAGGTTTTAGCAAGGAGTTTTGCCGAGTTAAGAATTCCCCCTCCGCGTTTGGCTATTTCCCCATACGATAATCCTCTGATCTTGTC
>JBFXEO010000289.1:0-3080 GCA_050180015.1 Bacteroidales bacterium
AATGCAAAACGGGAATCTATCCGTTAAAAACATGGAAACAGGCGAGCAGGTTGCCATTCCGTTTGGTAGCATTGTAACCCATATAAAATCGAACCTATAAAAATAACTTTTACCATGGTAAAAATACATACCATATCACCTAAATCTTTAAGTTGGGAAGTAGTAGAAAATTTGGTTAATGAACCCTATAAGCTTGAGCTTTCCACCGAATCGCGACAACTTATTATCAAATGCCGCGATTACCTTGACCGTAAAATGGAGAGCGAGAGTAAGCCCATTTACGGGATTACAACAGGATTTGGCTCGCTTTGCAATAAAACCATATCGAACGATGAGCTATCGCTGCTTCAAAAAAATTTACTCATGTCCCATGCTTGCAGCACAGGCGATATGGTTAATGCCGATATTGTTAAGCTGATGCTGTTTCTTAAGGCGCATGCCCTTTCGTTGGGTCATTCGGGTGTGCAGGTAGCAACGGTTGAGCGCATTATCGATTTTTATAATAACGATGTGATTCCGGTGGTTTACGACCGAGGTTCAGTGGGGGCATCGGGCGATTTAGCGCCTTTGGCAAATTTATTTCTGCCTTTAATAGGTATGGGAGAGGTACAATACAAGGGCAAAATACTTCCTGCGGCCAGTGTACTGGAACAATTTGGGTGGCAGCCAATAGAGCTAAAGTCGAAGGAAGGACTTGCGTTGCTGAATGGTACGCAGTTCATGAGTGCTCATGGCGTTTACGCCATGGTAAAGGTATTTAAATTGTCCAGGTTGGCCGATATAGTTGGAGCAGTATCGCTCGATGCTTTTGATGGTCGTATCGAGCCGTTCCATGCCAACATTCAGAATGTGAGGCCTCATCAGGGGCAAATTGAAACAGCCCGAAACATCCGTAAGATACTGGAGGGAAGTGAGCTGGCAATGCGTGCGAAAAAGCATGTTCAGGATCCCTACTCGTTCCGTTGCATTCCACAGGTGCACGGGGCATCAAAGGATGCCATTAACTACGTAGCGGGTGTATTGTTAACCGAGATAAACTCAGTTACCGATAATCCAACCATTTGGCCCGATGAGGATTTGGTTATATCGGGCGGTAACTTTCATGGACAACCACTGGCTTTGGCTTTCGATTTTCTGGCAATAGCCCTTGCCGAACTCGCCAGCATTTCGGAACGCCGCACCGCACAGCTAATACTTGGCATACGCGGGCTACCCGAGTTTCTGGTTGCAAACCCTGGGTTAAACTCTGGTTTCATGATCACTCAGTATGCTGCAGCGGCCATGGTGAGCCAAAATAAACAGCTCTGTACACCTGCATCGGTCGATTCAATAGTAACGTCGAACGGACAGGAGGATCATGTTAGCATGGGTGCCAATGTCGCCACAAAACTTCTGAAGGTGGTTGATAACCTTGAACGTATTCTGGCCATTGAGCTGTTCAATGCAGCACAGGCCATTGAGTTCCGCCGACCAGCCAAATCGTCACCTTACATCGAAGAATTTATTTCGAACTATCGTTCGGCGGTTGAATTCATTGAACAGGATAAAATAATGTACAAGGAGATGGAAAAAACTGTTGAGTTCATGAGGCAGGTAAAATTTTAGAACTCCTGACGTAATAGCAAATAAAAATGTCGCAAGTTTACATATAATTAGTTAATAAACAGGCAAATTAGTTAATAAACAGGCAAAAGAAAAATACTAAACTCTAATTTCTAAATACTAAACAAATACAAATGGCCAAAATTAAGAAATTCAAAACAATATTATTTATTAGAAAAAACAGGATAAGTTTTGATATTATGATTTTGAATTTAGAAATTGTTTAGGATTTAGTGCTTAGGATTTAGTATTTTAGAAGAAAATTACGTCAATTTATCTTGCTATAAAATTTTTGTAAAATATTGAATCTCAAGCATGTGACTGGAATTCTGCGTTATATCTCTTTTAATTCCTCACGGTACCAGTCGATGAGGATATCGCTTATGTCGTTGTATGGGATCAGCAGTTTGATATCGCCACGGGCAAAGCTAGCAATTTCGTAAACATTGTAGTGTAACAGTATGCCCTTCGCTGTTAATCCATACTCCTCAGGAAGCACAAACGAACCATCGTTGACCATCCAGTAATCGGTATTGTCAGCAGGATTGCTTAAATACTGTTCGGTAAAAAGTTTTTGGGCAATTGATTTAAATCGCTCCATATCCGAAACTAAATCGGTTAGCTGGAGAATTTTAGATTTTTTTAGGTCGATATTCAGGTAGTGGTAGCCATACATACCATGTGCCCCGCCAAGGTAGCTCGATTGCTCGTAACAAATGGTAAGCAAACGCTTTGTGTGGAAAACCTGCGAAAAATCGACATTAATAAACCACTCAATGCTGCTTCCAAATTGTTTTTGGAACTCAACGTAAGAGCTATCGTAGCTCATGGCGTTTTTTACCAGCACTTGCTTGAGTTGATCAATGTTTTTTGCCTTCGAGTCCTCTTCAACCAAACCCAGGTAATCGGTGATAATCAGTTTTTCAATACGTGAGCTATTGTGCCCTGCAGGAACAGGGAAACGGTAAATCACCCTAAAGCACGATGAGTCGGGTTTTAAACACCCGTGTTTGAATGCCACCGAATCGGCAGTGAGGGTTAAATTGCCTGAACCGTTTGCTGCCATGTAGCTATAAGTAAAGTAAACCAGGGCAGCAATGGTAAGTAGTAAAGCAGAGCGGGCTAAATTTTTGCGTTGCATATATTTTGTTGATTTGCAATACCAAAGATACTTTAATTTATGGCTATTTTTTCATATATTCGTTTGCTTTTTAATGGCACACCCTGTAACTTATGAAAACTTTTTAAAAAAACGGGTATGGAGGATATCAATAAACGATTAACCATAAAGGATTTGGCTGAGGATGACCGACCCCGGGAAAAAATGGAGCGCAAGGGAGCTGGCAGCTTGAGTGATGCTGAGCTGATAGCCAATTTACTGCGGGTTGGCAATGCTAACGAAACGGCTGTTGAGGTAGCCCAACGGTTGCTGGGGCAGGTAAATAATAGCCTTAACGAGCTGGCACGCCTTAGCCTAC
>JBFXEO010000290.1:0-3078 GCA_050180015.1 Bacteroidales bacterium
ACCCCAATATTATTGGAATCAAATCCACGAAGGTAGATGCGGGAATCGCCAAAACCACCTCCTGTTCTTGTAGCATAAACAGATGGAGTAATCTTAAGGATTTCAGGGAACTCTTTGTTTCCTAACTTTTCAATTATGAACTTAGGATCAACAGTTGACACTGCAACAGGTGTAATTCTATCGCGTACAAACGATGCTGTAACCAATACCTCATCAATATTAACAAGGCTGGCATTCAGCTTAATTTTTCCTAAATCAACCTCCTCAGTTTTAAGTTCAACGGGGATTTCAAGATCGATATATCCGACATAAGAAATTCTTAATACTACCTTTTGTTGTGTTACATTCAAAACAAATGAGCCGTCAACATTGGTTGTTATACCATTTGTTGTGCCTTCCTCAAGAATAGTAGCACCAATAAGGGGCTCACCACTTCCAGCATCAGTGATATAACCCTTTACGATTCCCTGTCCTGTGCTTATAAATGGCAACAGGGAAATGACAAGTAATAAATACAACGCTTTTGATTTCATACGGTTTAGATTTAAATTTAAACATTAGTTAGATTTAGGACAAAAATAAAGCGATTAAAAACTTCTTTCTTTAAATATATATTAACAAATTGCTAATCCCTCGCAATCGTTTGATAAAGGCTTGGTTATGATGCTGCTATCATTTCAATAATTTTACTGGTAGCACCAACGCCTAAATTTACAAATTGTTTTGCGTTGTTAGCCGATTCACGGTAAGAATTTTCATCGATGAGCAGCATATTTAGCAAATCGATTAGCTCATCGACAGTATTTATAGAAAATCCTGCTTTACAGGCTATTAAATCTTTCGCTTCCTGGAATTTTTGGTAGTTCGGACCGAATATTACTGGAATACCGTAGGCAGCAGCTTCCAGGGTGTTGTGAATGCCCACCCCGAATCCTCCTCCTATGTAGGCTATATGGCCATACCGGTAAATGGACGACAGCAACCCCACAGTATCAACTACAAGTATTGTTGCGTGACTAATTTCATCGTAATGGGTTTTTGTGAATCGGACAGCAGGCACGGACAATTTACTAATGATATCGGCAACGTGGACATCGGTAACTTCGTGTGGCACAATAATAATTTTGAGCTCAGGGAACCTGGACACTAAAGGTAAAATTAACTCCTCATCCTTTGGCCAGGTGCTTCCGGCAACCAGCACCTTATGGCCCTCAACAAAACTCTCAATTAAAGGGATGCTCTTTGCCTCCTGGGCAATCTTTGTAACGCGATCGAACCGGGTATCGCCTGCAACATTAACGTTTTTAAATCCAATTGTAGCAAGCAAATCCATCGACTGCTGGTTTTGTACGAAAAAGTATGTAAAGTTCTTCAGGAATTTACGGTACCAGCTCCCGTACCACTTAAAGAAAACCTGATCGGGACGGAAGTTTGCGGAAACCAGATAGGTTGAAACATTTGCTTTACGCAGCTCATTGAGGTAGTGATACCAGAACTCATACTTGATAAAGATAGCCATGCTGGGCTTAGCGAATTTGATCAGCTTACGAGCATTGACCCTTGTATCTAAGGGCAAGTAAAAAATGTAGTCGGCGCAGGAATAGTTCTTACGTATTTCGTAACCCGACGGTGAAAAGAAAGTTAAAAGTATTTTTGCCTCAGGCATCTTAAGGCGTATTGCCTCAATAACAGGACGACCCTGCTCAAACTCACCCAGCGATGAGCAGTGAACCCAAACTATTTTCGACGATGGCTCCACTGTTTCCTTTATTCTATTCCAAATGTTTTTCCTACCCTGTATCCAGTATCTAGCCTTTTGGTTAAAAGGGGAAGTAAAATAAACCAGAAGGTAATAAAACCGGATGAAAGTGTTGTATAGAAAAAGCATAGTGCTAAAAAATTTAACAAGGTAAAGATACTAAAGGAAAACAATGAAAAGCAAAAACCGGCATAAGCCGGTTTAAAAATTACCTATAGCTCAACTCCCTCATCGGGTTCGGTACCAGTATATTCACGAACAATACCCCGTTTAGAATTTTTAATAAAGTTAAGCACCAGCTCTCTCTCGACGCTTATATCCATGTGCGTTTCAATAAAGGTTAAAGCTTGGCTAACATTCATGCCTTTATTATATAAGATACGATAAATTTCCTGAATGGTCGCAATTTGTTGAGGGGTAAAGCCTCGACGGCGTAATCCGACAAGATTAATACCGGCAAAGGTAAGCGGTTCACGGGCAGCAATAATGAAAGGGGGTATATCCTTATTAACCTTAGCACCTCCCTGAATCATAACATGAGCACCTATGCGTTCAAACTGGTGTACCAACACATGAGCGCTAAGAATTGCGTAATCGTCAATTTCAATCTCACCAGCAAGCTGTGTTCCATTGCCAATTATGATGTTATTCTTGAGAAAGCAATCGTGTGCAATGTGTGAGTATGCCATTAGCAGGCAATTGTTTCCCACTATGGTTTTACCTTTTGATGCTGTACCACGGTTTACCGTGGCACACTCCCGGATAGTGGTGTTGTCGCCAATTTCAGCTGTGGTTATTTCACCCTTAAACTTAAGGTCCTGGGGAATAGCGGAGATAACAGCACCTGGGAATATTCGGCAATTCCTGCCAATGCGGGCGCCATCCATTATGGTTACATTTGGGCCAATCCAGGTGCCATCGCCTATTACTACATCACCTGCAATGTAAGAAAACAGCCCAATGGTTACGTCTTTGCCAATGGTGGCATCCGGATGAACAAATACATTGCTATGCTTTGTCATTACTCCTTAACCTTTGATATTTGTGCCATAAGTAATCCTTCCATAACCAGCTGATCGCCAACAAATGCTTGACCAGTCATGTTAGCTATCCCCCGACGAATAGGCTCATTGAGAAAACATTTAAACAAGATTGTATCGCCAGGTACAACTTTGCGTTTAAAACGAACCTGGTCAATTTTCAGGAAGTATGTCAGGTAGTTCTCGGGGTCGGGAACAGTGCTTAGCACTAATATCCCACCGGTTTGAGCCATGGCTTCAACCTGAAGCACACCGGGCATAACAGGCTCATTGGGGAAG
>JBFXEO010000291.1:0-3071 GCA_050180015.1 Bacteroidales bacterium
GGTTTGGGTGATAAACCCATACCCGTTGTTAAAGGCGTAGTAGGCAAAGGGTTGTGCTTCGGGGCTGAGAACATCCCTGGAAAGTACAAAGCTGGAGTCGCTGAGGTTAAGTTGACTTAAGAGCGTGGCGGGCAAATCTATCTGCGAGCAATTTTTGTTTACCTTAAAGGGTTCGCAGTTTAACTCGCCTCCAAGCCATAGCATGGGAATTGCAAACTTTTCGGCAGAGTAGTTATGCCCATCGCCAAGGTACCTATGCCCGTGATCTGCAATTAAAATGAAGAGGGTGTTTTTGTACCAATCACGTTTTTTGGCTTCATCAAAAAAGTTTCCAATGCAGCTGTCGGTGTAGTATGCAGAGCTTAAGAACTTATCAACGCGTTCGTTTGAGGGAAATTTTGGGGTCGATGGAATATCGAATGGCTCGTGGCTACTCAGCGTAAAGAACATTTTGAAGAATGGGCCTTTGGCCGTATCGATGTCGTTCAGCAGGTAGTTAAAAACATACTCGTCGTGTACGCCCCATTTGGCGTTGCGTAAATTTCTGGGGAAGTTATCCTGGGTAACAATTCTTTGGAATTTGGCAGAGTACAGGAACGACCGGATGTTGGCAAAGTCAGGATCGCCACCGTAGTAAAAGGTAGTCCTGTAGCCAGCATCGGCCAACTTTTTGCTGATTGCGGGCAGCTTTCTGGACTTAGTGGGATATTTAATTACAGCCATGGTTGGCTGGGCTGGAAATCCCGAAAGGACAGCGATTATCCCCTTATCGCTTCTGTCGCCGCTGGCATCTACCTTGGTGAAGAGAATGCCTTCGTCCGTAAGTTCATTGAACCGTGGGGTTACACCGCTTTTCCCGCCTAGGGGTTCAATTAAAACGGAGCTAAAGCTTTCCATCAAAATCAAAACAATATTTGGCCTGTCGCTCCTTAGAACTTTTGTGGGATCGCCCTGGCATTTCATCATCTCGGAGAAAAGTTGTTGGGCCTTGCTCTCTTCAATGTAGTCGGGGTATCGCTTGTTCATCCTTCCTGATTTTGATACCGAGTACATCATATTCCAAACAGCGTTTAATGCCGCGTGGTTGCTGTAAACATTCTGGCTAAAGTAAACCTTCCCGGGATTCATGGGTGCAACGCCCAGCCCCCCGCGGATTGGCAGTACCATTAATCCCGCAATAAAAAGCATAACTATGGCGAATTTCCATTTTGCGGGTTCAACATTGTTCAACGTTTTTTCCACCCATTTTTTGTAAATCCAGAAAAATCCCAGCACAGCTAAAACAGCTGCAACAATAAATATCACTATCATGTAAATTTCCACCGATGCCATTGCCTCCCTGGGCGTTTTTAGGTAAAGCAGCGGTGTTGAGTCAATTCTGAAACCCCAGTTTTTGTAAAGCTCAAAGTCTGATATAAAAATTAACGAGAATACGGATAGCAGAATTGCTGTGAGCGTGCCAAAATACCGGGTCAGCGTTTTTTTACCGGCAGCAATCAGAAAGGCCAGCGAAACAGATGAAAGCAGTATTATATAGCCTGTTAGCGAGGCGTCCATCCAAATGCCCCTTACCAGTATGGTAAAAAAATCGGAACATGTTACCTGCACCGTAAGGTTAAATTGGTATAGCATAAATGCCAACCGGAAAATTGTAAATGCGAATAGCCAAAACAGAATATATCTCGTAAGAAACGTTAACCGCGCTTTCATACTATAAATGTTTTATGTTGACAAAATAATATGCAAACCTATAATATTTTTATAAAACACATGGGGATGTATGTAAAAACATTTCTGATTTGTGCTGGTGCTTCCACCCCACTGATCATACTCTTTGGGTTGGTTTGGTTTCATCGGTAAAGAAGATTTTGGATTGATGGCCTAAAATATGTAATCCTAAAATTTGATGGTTAAATTTGAATCCTGTAATTAACCAAATCAATTTAGCATGAAAAAGATTATATGCCTATCAACCTTTCTACTCTTTCTGCTGGTGCAGGTGAACCTCTATGCCCAGAAATGGAGCATTGCGTTGCATGGCGGAGCCGGCAACATGAACCGGGAGAATTTTACCCAGGAGCAGCTGGATACTTATCGGAATGAATTACTTAAAGCGCTGGAGATTGGGAAAAATATTCTTGCCAATGGTGGAACAAGCCTCAACGCGGTTGAACAGGTGATCCGGTACATGGAGGATTGCCCGCTGTTCAATGCAGGCAAAGGGGCGGTGTTTACACACGAGGGTAAGAACGAACTCGATGCTGCCATCATGGACGGCAGTAACCTTGCAGCAGGGGCTGTTGCATGTGTTGGCGATGTTAAAAACCCGATTTCGGCTGCCCGTATGGTAATGGAACATTCGCCGCATGTGATGCTGATTGGCGGAGGTGCATCCGAATTTTCCCGGGAACAGGGGCTTGAGATGGTCGATAGCAGCTATTTTTTTACCCAGCATCGCTGGGACGATCTTCAGAAAACGTTGAGCAAGGAAAAGATGGGAACCGTTGGATGCGTTGCTTTGGACATGAGCGGGAACCTGGCAGCGGGAACCTCTACCGGTGGAATGACCAACAAACGGTACAACCGGGTGGGCGATGCCCCAATCATTGGTGCCGGAACTTATGCCAATAATGCAACCTGTGCCGTTTCAGCAACAGGACATGGCGAATTCTTTATACGCTATACAGTTGCCCACGATATCTCCGCGTTGATGGAGTATAGAGGATTAAACTTAGCCGATGCTGCTGAGCTGGTAATTAATCACACACTGGTAAACGTTGGCGGTAGCGGAGGCGTTATAGCCATCGATAAAAATGGCGAGGTGTGCTTAACCATGAATACTACCGGAATGTTCAGGGCCTTTGCAAAGTGGAATGGAGAACAAATGGTCGCAATATTTGAGTGATTAGGAGTGTATTCTGGCAGCAGCAAGTTTCTGTGCATTGGCCCCCTAACTTTATGGCGTTTGTATAGTCCATTATTTCTGACTATTTTTGAATGATTTTAGTCAAAAGATGAACATCCGAGCAAATGTTTTTAATATATCCAGCTGTTTGCTATGAAGTATAGGG
>JBFXEO010000292.1:0-3033 GCA_050180015.1 Bacteroidales bacterium
GAAAATATTTAAAGAGCTGCTGCTTAAAATACATGAGCTAACAATGATTCAGCAGCAGGAAATTTTGGAAACAACCCTCGTCGAATGGAAGGGAAAGGAATACGGTGCAATAGATGATGTGCTGGTTGTAGGGTTTCGGCTCAGCGGTAAACCTATTAATGTTTAATCCTGAGATATTTGAAGATAATTTCCATATTCATCGGACCTTTTACAGTAAAAACATAAGAGTGTATGCAACTCAAAAAAATAGGCTTTATCTTACTTTTCATCGGATTTTTCCAAATAACCCCCGGGCAGGAGGCGCAAAAAAATTTATACAAGGACAGCACAGGCCAAGTATTTGTAAAGGCCAATGCTCCTATTTACTTTTTCATCTCCCCCCAGGGTAACGAAAACGACAGAATAATTTTACCCAGCACCGATAAGCTGGCAAACCCAATGTATTTTGATGGGCCGGGAAGGCACTACCTTGTTTACAATAATAAGGGCGAAAAGGTCATATACCCGATATACGCCGATGCCAAAGGGCCAAAACCAAAAGTAAAGGTACAGAAAGGCTTACTGCTGGGGCACGATAAAAGATTTTACGTGGACTTAAACTCAGAGTTTACCGTTGATGCCCGCGACGACTACTCGGGAACGGCTGCAATATACTACTCGGTTAACGGCCTTCCCTTTAAGCATTACACCGAACCAATAAACTTTAGCCAGGAGGGCGAATCGGAATTAAAGGTTTACGCTACAGACAACGTGGGCAATACGGGAGACACATCAACGTATAAAATAATTACATCGCCCAACGCTGTATTCAAAATCAACAACATTTACTTTGAAACGGCCAGCGCCAAGCTGCTCCCCGAATCTTACGATAACCTCCAGGAAATGCTCCAAATCCTGAAAGATTTTCCTGAATTAATCGTAGAAATAAGTGCCTATGCCGATTCCAGAGGATCATCTGAGTCCAACCAGCGATTATCTGAACGGAGAGCCCAATCGGTAGTGAATTACCTAAACGCCAAAGGCATTGATGCCGGACGGCTAAAAAGTAAGGGGTATGGCGATACAAAAATTATCAATGAATGCGTTAAAGGCGTAACCTGCCCAGACTCCAGGCACAGAGAGAACCGCAGGGTTGAATTCAAATTCTCGTTACCAAAATAATCACACCAACAAATAATTCCGGTATGCGGCGCAACTACAAACACTATATTTTGATTTTACTTTTCCCCATGATGGTTTTAAACTCTTTTGCCCAAACCAGCCCGGTAAAACCATACTACATCGATACTTTGGGTAAATTGTTTGTCTCACCCAGAATTCCGGTAAACTTACTCATGGGCACAAAAAGCGATGGTAGCGATGCAGCCATTATGCAGGGGTTAAATGGCAAGGGAAACCCGCTTTACTGGAACGGGCATGGGCCACAGCTGATGACCCACCTAAACCTATACATTGGCCGCAAAATAAAGTTTGAACTTTTTGCCGATGGCGTTCCACCCCGGTCTGAATTACTATTCAACAAATCTACCGAGAAGGAATCGAAAGAGCCGCTTTACATTGCAGGTGGAAGTATTGTAGAAATTAATGCCGTTGATGCCGATGCGGGAACAAACCAAACATTTTACTCCATTAACGGCGAGCCCTTCTGGGAGTACGCCGAACCGCTAGTTTTCAACAACGAGGGATTATACGAAATAAAAGTTTACTCGGTGGATAACATGGGCAACAAAGAGGATGAAATTTCCCGAAAATTCATAATAGACAGTACACCGCCAACCTCCACATTAAACACTGGTGGCGACAGGTATGAGGATATATTTTCCGGAAGATCCGTATTAACCATTGCAGCAACCGACTCGTTTGGCGTTAAGGGAATACAGTACAGCCTAGACTCATCAACCTATACGGCCTATACCAAACCAATACAGACCACCAGGATTGCCGAAGGAGAGCATACCATTGAATGGTACTCAACGGATAAAGTGGGCAATAGCGAACCAAAGCAAAAATTCACATTTTACGTTGATAAAACACCACCAATGGTGTTCGAAGAAATTATGGGCAACTCTTACATGGTTGGGAACAAGGAGTATTCGTCGGGGCGCAGCCAGCTGAAAATAGCAGCGGTTGACAACAAATCGGGGGTCAAAGAAATTTACTACTCTTTGAATGACGGAAGCTTTAACAGGTACGAAAAGCCCGTGATGCTTTCCGACATCATGGGAACCATGAGCGTCAAATCGTATGCTGTTGACAACGTGAACAACCGTAGCCAATCCGGTGCAAGCACCGAATCGTTCACCATGCCCACCATTGATATTACCGGCCCTACTCTGACCTATAAACTCGACGGGCCAAGGCTTACCCGGCACGATACCCTTTGGGTAGGGCCATCAACAAAAATCCAGGTAAATGCCACCGACAAGGAGGCCGGGGTGAACCGGATTGTTTACAGCATAGACAAACAAGGCGAAAACGAGTACACGGAACCATTTACCATTAAGGAAGAAAAGTACCATCTGGTTAAATGTACTGCATTTGATAATGTCGATAACTTAAATTTCCTATCGTTTGAGCTGGGTGTCGATAATATTGCCCCGGAAATCTTTTACCACTTTAGCGTTAAACCAATCAGCCAGACCACAGAAAACGGCGAAAATGTTTCCGTGTTCCCCCCGGATGTTAAGATATTTTTAGCTGCAACCGATAACCTTTGCGGCAACATCACGCTTAACTTTTCGATGGATAAAGGCAAACAAGCTACCTACCGAAACCCCATCGAAAATATAAAACCGGGGATACACACGCTAACCGTGAATGCTGTGGATTGGCTTGACAACTCAAGCGTAGTAAACTTCCGGTTTAAGGTGGAGTAAAACCTTTTATAAAGAATCAATCTCTATCCACTTCTCTTTACAGAATGTTTATTTTGACATAACTTGAGCATCAGGATACAGCCATTTTTGAAATGGGGTGAAAAGTTGAGCATATACCATACCTGCAGTAAGTTTATATTGCACGTTGCGCTCCCGC
>JBFXEO010000293.1:0-3007 GCA_050180015.1 Bacteroidales bacterium
TGCCCATGTCAAAAATAAAAATTTCTCCGCCTTGCCCCATTGCTCCTGCTTCCAGTACAAGCTGACAGGCTTCTGGAATAGTCATGAAAAACCGCGTAACTTCAGGGTGGGAAATAGTTACGGGTCCTCCCTGCTCAATTTGTTTTTTGAATCGTGGTATTACTGAACCGTTGGAGCCCAAAACGTTGCCAAATCTTGTGGTGATGAAATTTGTTGGCGTGGTTTTATTCAGCGTTTGTGTGTAAATTTCGGCAATACGTTTGCTGGCTCCCATGATGTTGGTTGGGTTTACGGCCTTATCCGTCGAAATCATTACGAATTTCTCAACGTTGTATTTAATGGCCGTGTCGGCCACTAGTTTTGTCCCGCTAATATTGTTGAAGATCGCTTCAGTGGGGTTGTTCTCCATCATGGGAACGTGCTTGTAAGCCGCGGCATGGAATACAACATTTGGGTGGAATATGTCGAATAGCTTGTTAATCCTGTAGCTGTTGGTAATGCTACCAATTACTGTTTCAAACTCGTAAAAATGGTACGATTCTTTTAGCTCCAGCTCAAGATCGTACAGCGGTGACTCGGCCTGATCGAATAGTATTATTTTTTTGGGATAAAACTTTGCAATTTGCCTTACCATTTCACTGCCAATGGAACCCGCAGCTCCGGTTACCAGCACTACCCTGCCCTTTATGTACGACTGGATTCTTTTCTTATCGAGTACAATGGGCGGACGTTCCAAAAGGTCTTCAATTTTGATACTCTTGATCTGATTGAGGCTTAACTCACCGTTTATCCATGCAGTTGCATCGGGTATAGCCTGAACCTTAACGTTGTAGTTAAGGCATTTATCAATGATCTTGGTTTTTTTATTGGGATCGAGATTTTTTTGCGCAATAATTACTTTGGAGATATCGTGTTTCTGAAGTAGATAATCCAGCTTATTGGTGTTGTAAATATCCACATCCTCAATTTTTTTCCCCTCCTGTAGGTTGTAGGGATCTATGAAGCCAACTACTTTGTATTCCGATATTGTATCCCTATCTATAGCACGTTTTACCGCAGTGGCCGATTGTTCTGTCCCAACAATTAAAATTTTGTCCTTGGTACCATCTATATTTTTTATGGAATAATATACTGCTTTATAGAATAAGCGTGAACCAACAAGAGAAATGGTGGTGATAAAAAAATCAATTAAAAGGATAGAGTTGGGTATAATAAACTGCTGTGTACCTGTATAGTTTATGAAATTCACGAAAAAAAGTATGGTACTACTCGACGATATAACCAGAAAAATTCGTTCGGCATCCTTAACGCTTGTGTAACGAATTAATCCGGCATAGGACCTGAAAGCAACAAAACTGACCGCCCTGACAAACAGAATCATTGGGGCTACCATTTTAAGCATATTAAGCTGATCTGTGCCAATCCTGAATTCAAATCGTATATAAAAAGATAACATGACAGACACTAAGCAGATTAGTAAATCAATCATGAAAACTATCCAGCGCGGAGTATGTTTTATAGGTGTAATCATAAGCACGCTAAGTTACAATAAATGTACCATTTCCCCAAAAAATAAACCTCGATAGCGAAATACAATGCAATAGTGCAACAAACTTAGGGTTAAAACAGTCTTTGTTTACAAAGAAATTTTAAATCAAAAAAAATAGTGCCATGAAAAGTAAATTTTATGCTGTAGTAACAGTTACTCTATTCCTTGCTATGTTTGATGCGAGTGCCCAAAGGTCTGTTATTGTTGATGCCAAGGGGTTTAGTGGTGTGGAAAATAGTATTTCGGCGAACGTGAACGTATTCCAGGCTGCCGAGTACAAAGTTGAGGTTATAGCACCACAAGATGTGATTGATGCTTTGAAAATTTATGTGGAGGATGGTACCCTTCGCTTAAAGACAAAGAACCGGGTTAACTGGTCGAACAGCTGGGAAAAGATTGTTGTAAATGTTTGGTCGCCAAATTTTAGCCACCTTGCCTTAAATGGTTCTGGCGATATTATTGCTAAAACGCCAATCACCGCAAAAGAATTTTCAATAAAGATCAACGGTAGCGGCGATGTAAAAATTGAGTCGCTGGAAGCATCATCGTTGGTTGTAAAATCGAATGGTTCCGGCGATGTACTCCTGGGAGGAAAGAATGTTTTGGATAGCGCAGAGTATAGCGTGAATGGTTCTGGCGATATTGATGCAATGCAACTTTCGTGTAAAAAGGTTGATGCCAATGTAACCGGCTCTGGCGATATTGATGTTTGGGCAACTGAAGCGTTCAACGCAAAAATTGTGGGCAGCGGCGATATTGAGCTCAAGGGCAATCCTACCATTGATGCTAAGGTGGTGGGCTCTGGAAACGTTAAAAGAAAGTAAAAAACAAGTATATTTACACTTTTGGACTACAAAGGTGAAGATTCTTTTACATGAATTTTCACCTTTTTAATTTTACTCTCGGATGACGTTTATTAAGTTACCCTCTCCGATTGCTATAATACTCGATGGCTTATCGTGTAAAGGCTTATCGTATATTTCAGGAACAATAAAATCAACGCCATTCTTAATTTTACCGCTAATTTCGCCAATTCTTTTTGGGGAGGGTTGTCCTGAGATGTTGGCGGATGTGGAAACAATCGGTTTTCCAAGCTTTTGAATGAGTTTTTGGCAGAACTCGTGCATTACAACCCGTATCCCAATGCTTCCATCTTCGGCAACAAGGTTTTTGGCCAAATTTTTTGCCTTTGGGTATATAATGGTTAATGGCTTGTTGGAGAGTTCAATTAAATCCCAGGCAATGTCCGGTACACTTGCAACATACGAGGGAATACGCCCGGGCAAATCTACCAGAATAATCATACTTTTGCTGTCAGAACGCTGTTTTAACCTGTAAATTTTATCTACCGCGGCAGAGTTGGTTGCATCGCAGCCAATTCCCCATACTGTGTCGGTGTGATAGAGTAATATTCCACCATGTCTTAGTACCTCAAAAGCGCTCTGTATATCTTCATTC
>JBFXEO010000294.1:0-2998 GCA_050180015.1 Bacteroidales bacterium
AGGATATATAGCCCTTCCCTGAACGGTCTTCAAATAAATGCTGGTACTGCTGCGCCACCAAATCTGCTCCGAAAGCCACCTCAAAAACATACGAAAAGCCCAATGCCCGGAGCATCCCGACAAATAGTTTATAGTCCGCGACATCTGTAAATTCTGCAGGAAAACTAGGGGCAATAAGGGCTGCAACCTTAGCGTCGGACTGTAGCAACGCTTTCACCTGAATGCGTGACTGCAAAAACACCTTGGCATCCTGACTACAAACCTTTATACAGTTCCCGCAACCAATACATCTATCGGCAATAACCTCGGCTTGCCCATTAACAATTTTAATTGCCTTGGCGGGGCACTCCCGCACACAGGTATAGCAAACCCTACACAGTTCCTTGACGGTATAAACCAACCCTCGCCTATTTTCGCCCAGTTCCATCACAAGCCTTTTTATTTGTGCTATAGTAAAACATCGCGCTTCGTAAAAGTGGTGTGCAGTAAGTTCTTCGCCTTATCGCTACCTGCTTCGCCCAAAAAAGTGGTATAAATTTCCTGTACCTGGGGATTTTTGTGGGAGCATTTCACTGTTTCTGCTTCGTCAATTTCATAAATTGATTTTGTTCTTAACCGTACATCCCTGTCGTCCGAGACAAAGGGCTGTCCCCCGCCATTTACGCAACCACCCGGGCAAGCCATTACCTCAACATAGTCCGCCCTGATATTGCCTGCAATTAACTCTTCCATAAAATGACGAATATCCTTCAACCCGCTTATAACAACAAATACAAACTCCCTAGTGCCGGCATTAAACTTAACTTCACGGATACTGCTGGTCGATCGGAATTCGGAAACCTTGATACTCTGAAGTTCCTTACCCGTAACCATGCTATAAACTGAACGCATCAACGCTTCGGATGTTCCTCCAGCAACCCCAAAAAGTTTACCCGCTGAGCTGCGTATGTTAAACGGCCTATCCGGATTTTGAGAATCGATACTCTGAATATCTATACCGTGTAGCTTGATCAGCCGGGCCAGCTCCCGGGTAGAAAGTACCGAATCGACATCAGAAACTCCCTTGCTGGTCATTTCCTCCCGCTGGGCTTCAAATTTTTTCGCCAAACAGGGCATCACTGAAACAGAGTGTATGCTGGAAGGATTAATTCCGCTCACAGATGCAAAGTAGGTTTTTATAAGAGAACCCATAATTTGCTGAGGTGACTTGGAGGTTGACAGCAGGTGGAGCTGTTCCGGGTAAAACTGCTCCACAAATTTAACCCAGGCCGGACAACACGATGAAATCATCGGCATATTTTCGTTATTCTGTAACCTACCGAGCAGCTCATGGGCCATTTCCATAACAGCAATATCGGCAGCTACAGCACTATCAAAAACATACTTAAAGCCTATCTTTTTAAGTGTAGCATTCAGTATTCCGCTTACGTCCTTTCCCGGTTTCATTCCAAACTCCTCGGCCAGCGAGACAGTAATCGAGGGAGCATACTGAACAACTGGCACAACGCTACTATTATTCAATGAATCTATTACCTCATCGATATTGGAATGCTCGTTTAATGCACTGGTTGGACATGCCAAAACACACTGCCCGCAACCAATACAACTCGAAAAGTTCAAATCGCGCGACATCGTGGTGCCGATGTATGTATTGCAGCCACGTTTCACAAATTCTAGGGTTGAAACCGACTGGATTTCGTCGCAAACCCTCACGCATCGACCGCAAAGGATACATTTCGCCGGATCGCGCACTATGCTGGGGCTAGACAGGTCTAGCTTATGGTTAATACTCTTGCGTTGAACCTTTCGTTCCCGGATATGCAGCTCGGCGGCAAGTGATTGTAGCTCACAGCTGCCATTGCGTTCGCAAAAAAGGCAATCATCGGGGTGGTTGGATAGCAGTAATTCCACCAAAGTTTTACGTGCCCGGACAACCCGCGGAGAATGCGTAATGATACGCATGGATTCTTCTACAACCTGCGAGCATGACGTAACCAAACTATCTCTCCCTTCAACCTCGACAACGCACAATCGGCAGGCACCTGTTGGCGAGAGCTCTTTCATGCTGCAAAGCGTAGGAACCCTAATTCCATTCCGGTTAAGTGCCGATAAAATGGTTTCACCCTTCCGGGCCTGAATTTGACGATTATTTACCTCTATGTTTACATTCATACTAAACTCTCTGATAACGTTTACTTAAAAAATACCGCCGTGAACTTACAGGTTTCCTGGCAAACCCCGCAACCAATACATTTTTCCTCCACAATAAAGTAAGGTGAGCGCGGAGTGCCTATTATTGCATTGGTAGGGCACTTTTTGGCGCAAGCCGTACAGCCAGTACATTTATCCACATCGATATAAAATGTACGTAAATCGCGGCAAACACCCGCGTTACATTTACGATCGAAGATATGCTCCTCAAACTCATCCCTGAAAGATTTCAGCGCCTTAAGCAATGGCTTAGGGGCTGTTTGCCCCAACCCGCATAACGAGGTGTCACGCATTACCTCTGCAAGGGTCTCAAGATGAATTACACCCTTAAAACGTTCCAGCGTGTTATGTCCCTCGTTACTGTAAGGTCTGCGTGAAATATTATCGAGGATTTGATACATTCTATTTGATCCCTCCCGGCAAGGAATACATTTTCCGCAACTTTCATTTCGGATAAAGTGCATAAAGTATTTAGACAGATCAACCATGCAAACCGTATCGTCGAGGATCTGTACTCCGCCCGATCCCATTGGAATTCCATGATTTTTTAACTCGTCAAAATCTATTACTACGTCCAGCTCATCCGGGGTTACACTCACCCCCGACGGGCCTCCCAAATGAACTGCTTTAAGGGAATGATCCGGCTTAACGCCTCCTGCCAAATCGACAATGGTTTGCAATGGGGTTCCCATTGAAACTTCTACCAAGCAATGATTTGCTGCCTTCCCATTCACCGAGAAAATTTTTGTACCCGTTGAACCAGCTGTTCCCATGGACGAGAACCACG
>JBFXEO010000295.1:0-2996 GCA_050180015.1 Bacteroidales bacterium
CAAATACTATTGCCCATATTAAGTATGGATCAGCCTTATTTTCAATTAGATAGGTTGATGGTAATACATTTTTCTCAATAAGCGGACGAATGGTTCCTTGCGCATCGATAAAGGTTTGAGTAGCCACCTTCCATGGCCATACCTTATTAAGTGAACCCAGCATAAACCCAGCCAGTACTGATATGGTTGCGGAATGGTAATGGTGCAATAACCAGGATAAAAAGTTTGAAAAAGCTAAAATACCTACAAGTGCCCCCATCAAAAAAACTAAAAGAACCGGTAAATTAAAGTTGCTAAGCGCAGCCATCATGTAAAGGTATTTACCCATAAGCAAAAGGATAAAGCTGCCTGAAATTCCGGGCAAAATCATTGCACATATAGCAATTGCCCCACAAATAAAGATAAACCACAATTGGTTAGGGGTTTGGGTAGGAGTGAGTGTTGTGATTATGAAGCCTATAAAAATTCCTAAAGCAAAAAACAGGTAGGTAGGTAAATTCCATTTTTTTACTGTTTTAGCCACAAACCATATCGATGCCAAAATAAGGCCAAAAAAGAACGACCACACAAAAATTGGATGGTTCGACAAAAGGTATTGCATTAGCTTTGCCAGCGAAAGGAAGCTAATTGCAATACCACCTAAAACAGCAATAAGAAAGTCGGCGTTTATAGCCTTAAAATAGCTCAGGAATGATAAGTTTTTAAGATGTTTAAGCGATTCAGGTGCAAGTACACTTTTGATCGAATCAATTAACTCCTCATATATTCCTGTGATAAAGGCTATTGTTCCTCCCGATACGCCGGGAATTACATCGGCAGCTCCCATGCCAATACCTTTCAAAACCAAAAAAATGTAATCCTTAACGCTTCGTTTCATCATGCCTGGCTTACTGTTTTAGGTTATCGGGAAGGAATTGAAAGAATGTATCGCCACGTAAACCAAGCCTTAAAGTTTCCAATGAAACAACCTCGGTAGGCGCAATATTACCAAGATTCACATTTGCGCCAAGCAACTTGATGAACCATGCCTGCTGACTTTTCAGAGGAGCTTCCCAAATAACATTCTCAACCTTAACATGCTTAACTATATCGTTGATTAACTTGGTATTAGCGGAGTGATCCTCATTGTAAATGCCGATGTTTCCACTTTCACGTGCCTCTGCAATAACCTTCCAGCTGCCTGAATTTAGCTCCTGTTTCATCATACTAATCCACTCATCATCAGGAATATGGACATCGGCGCGTTTTGAACCTACCTCGGAAATCACCGTGAACCTTTTAGCCAGCTTGCTGATGTAATCGCATTTAACATGGTTTTCCAACTCCATGGAGCCATCGGATACCTCAACTAAATCGAGTTCAAGTTCCTCAACAAACCTAATAAAATCGTCGAACATGTCGCGAATTATAAATACCTCAAACAGGGTTCCACCCAGGTAAGGGCGTAGCCCAGCATCTTTGTAAAGCTTTACTTTTTCTTTTAAGTTGTTGGTAACCAGTGAAGTTCCAAAACCAAGTTTTAAAAAATCTACATATTGCCCACTGCTTTCAACCAGACTATTAGCCTCAGTAAGGCTTAATCCTTTGTCCATGACCATGGTTAACCCATACTCGCGAGGTTTTTGGGTTCGGGCTGGAATAAAAGTTAAGTTGTAATTCATAGCTAAACATTTTATGTTTAAAGCCAAATGTATTATTTTTCAAACAAAAAAACTGCATTTCATGCAGCAATTTTTTAACAACATCTTTTGATATGAAAAATATGGTTTTAGAAATGGCTGATTTAAAGCGTGTTGATGTTTTCAATAAATTCCTTATCGGCATCGGGGCTAACCAGATTTATAAAATCATCGATAGACGAAGGATCAATACTTTTAGCGTCCTTCAGAATATCGAGAGCCTCTTTTGACCTGTGTGAAAGGTAAAGGGCAGCAGCGTTTATAATCTTAATCGATACATTGGAATCAAATTTATTGCCCAATCCATCGATAAGCTGTTCCACCTCCGAGAAACGCTCCTCGTAGAGTAATACCTCGGCCAGGAAAAGGTATGCATCGGGTAAGTCGGGATTAAGGCTCGTGGCTTCACGGTAAGCTTTGAGCGAATTCTCCAAATCGTTAACCTCAAAGTAAACCCTTCCTAAACCAAGCCAAAAATCGTACTCCTCGGGATTTAAAGTAATAGCCCGACGAATGAAGTTAAGGCTAAGATCATACTTTTTCCTTGCTGCCAGAACAACCCCAATACCGTAATACCCTTCTGCAAAATCGGGGTCAATGGTTATTGAGCGGTTGTATGATTCAATGGCCATGTCGTATTGCTCAAGTTTCTCATAGCATTCCCCAGCTAATGCAAACACCCTTGGGTTTTCTGGTTCCAGCTCAATTAGTTCATTGAAAACTTTTAAAGCCTCCGCATACCGCTCCAACGTAGCAAGGGTGTTCCCCTTATTATGGTATGCCGACGAGTAGTGGGGATCAATTGCAATGCAAAAATCGTAGCATTCAATTGCTTTTTCAAATTCACCCAGTTTGGTATGAACTATACCTAAATTATACCAGGCAGCCGCTGAAAAGGGATTTATATCGAGATACTCGTTATAGTACCTAACGCTTTTGTCAAGTTCATCAAGGCGTTCAAAACAGTACCCCAAATCGAAAAGCACAGCCAAATTACCACGCGCCTTGTTGTATGAGAGTAGTAAATACTTTAAGGCAAGGTTAATTTCTTCGTTTTCCAAAAAGAAGGTCGAAATGCGGTACAATAATTCAATTTTATCGTCGGGCTCAACCGAAATAGCCTTACCAAAACATTCAATGGCAGCGTTTAAATTGCCCATGTCGAATAGAATTTCTCCTTTCAGGTAGTGCAAATCGGGATTGTTTTTTTCCACTTCTTCAACCTCGTGCACCAGGGCAAGGGCTTTACCATCATCACCCACCATGTGGTAATACTCAGCCCTTTTATACTTATTTCGATTGAAGATGGATAAATAG
>JBFXEO010000296.1:0-2964 GCA_050180015.1 Bacteroidales bacterium
ATAAACCTTTACTTCCTGTATGGCAGGTCCCTGGTACACCTTTATTTCTATACCCACATTGTCGGCCGATTTTGGCAGAAATTGCACCAGCGAGGGGCCTTCAACTAAACCTCCGGTTTTTACATCGGATGTCATCAAGTCGTCATCCATCAGGCAGGAGCTCATCAGCATGGTAAAGGCAGCTATGAGTACAGCTACCTGCATCGATTTAATATTTGTAATTTTCATCTGTTTAAATTTATACAAGTAATTAATTTTCATATTTTATTTTTTTAACCGCAAAGGGCGCAAAGGAGTCGCAAAGGTCGCAGAGTTTTTTCCTTGCGCCTGCCCCGCCTGCCCCGTAGCGATGCGTATCGGGGGTCGTTGCAGTATTATTTTTATAATTCATTAACAACTCGTTTAACACCTTGTTTTAAAGTAACAACATTAAAATTTATTAGCAAACCAAGTTTAAAATTACCAAGTTTCAAATAGGTCAGCGTTTGAGCCAAATGTATATCATTAAGTGCATCGACACTCTTAATTTCTATAACGACTTTATTTTCAACCAAAATATCAATTCTATACCCACAATCTAATTTTACCTCTTCAAAAATCAAAGGCATTGGTTTTTCTTTTGCAACAATTAGCCCTTCTTGCGTTAGTTTATAATACAAACATTCTTTATATGCACTTTCGAGCAACCCGGGTCCAAGTGCTTTGTGTACCTCTATTGCTACACCAATTATTTTATTTGATATTTCGTTTTCAGTCATAGTGAATTAGTTTTAATAGCAAAATTCGCAAAGCAGTCGCAAAGGTCGCAGAGTTTTTTCTTTGCGGTCTTTGCGTAAAAACTTGGCGTTCTTTGCGGTTTCTTTTTTCCATCAGTTTATATTTTCATTATTTTTATCCCAAAGGTAATATCGAATCGTTATAATCATGCTCGTGTGTGTCTAAAATCCGTCATGGGCGTTTTCATATTTTATATTTTTAACCGCAAAGGGCGCAAAGGAGTCGCAAAGGTCGCAGAGTTTTTTCCTTGCACCTGCCCCGCCTGCCCCGTAGCGAAGCGTATCGGGGTAGCGAAGCGTATCGGGGGTCGTTGCATAAAAACTTGGCGTTTTTTGCGGTTTCATCTTATAAATTCTTTAAATTGATTAAATATTATCGGCAACATCCCACCAAACCCTGGTATTCAAATCATCGCTCCCCTGACGCTCCACTGCGGTGGTCAGGTTATTCCTGTTACGCGAATACTCATCGGACGGGTAGCGTAAACGCTGCGGAATTTTTCCATCATTCAAGCCATCAATGGCAGGAGTAAGCTGTGGGTAACCCGTCCTACGCCACTCAAACCAAGCCTGTAAGCCCTGGTCGAACATGGCGATCCATTTTTGGGTGTAAATTTTTTCAAGTTCCTTACCCGTTTCCCAGGAACCGTCACGGGACAAGTAATCGGTTGAGAAGTTATCAATACTTAGCGATACCCCAACATAATCGTCGTAGTAAATGGGGACTTTTTCAATAATTTCGGTGGCATACTGCCGGTACGATTCCTGAACTCCCATTTCGTAGTAATCCTGGGCAGTTTCGGGGCCGAATGTAAGTAAGCCACGGAATTTTGCCTCAGCAAGGAGGAAACAAACCTCAGCACGGCTCATGAACATACCGGGGGCGGTTGCGCTTCGAAAGTATTCACCCAACATGGAGGTTCTTTTTATGCCATTACCTAAGTATGCAGCAGCCCTGGCCGAAGTCATACCATTAGGTAAACCAATCCAGTAACCTCCTGCCTGAGGGGTTTCGGCATACACCACAATTCGCCAATCGGGGTGATCGTGCTTGTTCGGATTATACATGGCATCAACCAATGTCTTGCTAACCCTATGATCATCACGGGTTTTATAGGTTTCGTTCAGGGGATGGTTATTGGGGTATGAGCCTAAGTATATCAAAGCAGCATTTTCGGTGTTACTGTTGATAATAGGATAGGTAGCCGGATTGGAAACTATACTATCAATTTCATCACGAATTAAATCGAGGTACTCAGGCCTGTGCGACATACGCATGAGCAACCTTAAACGCAGGGAATTGGCAAACCTCTTCCACCGGGTAATATTACCCCCAAAGAGTATATCACCATTCACTTCCAGCCCATCCTCCTGAAATAAGCTGTTAGCTTCCTTGAGCTTAGCATTCAGGGCAAGATAAATTGATTCCTGGGTATCGTATTTAGGTATTTTAGTACTATCTATTTTAAGGGCTTCGCTGTAAGGTATATCGCCATATAAATCGGTGAGAACCGAAAATATGTAGCATCTCAAAACCAGCGCAATAGCCTGATAATTCCTGTTACCTAACCTTTGTCCCATTTCGTAAATTCGCTGTGTTTCAATTGCCGGTCCTGCATACAACCAGTTCCAAACCGAGTTAATTACATCGTTACGTGGCACGTACCTATCCTCATCGGTATATTGTACTTTTGCCATGTGCTGTACCCAGCACGAACCTATCTCATGCCCCAGCCAAACATCAAAAACCTGATCGGCAATACCCTCTATGGCATTAGCCAGCAGCTTATCGGGGTAATCCTTAGCGATATCGATGGCGTTAGGGTTAGTGTTAATTTCATCAAAACCATCGGTACATGAATGAAAAAACACGCCTCCTACAATGATTAATCCCGCTATTATCAATCTGTACAATTTCATAGCTTATTACTTTTGATTATGGGGTTAGAACCTAAAAGTTAAATTAATGCCAAAACTCCGGGCTGTGGGATGTTGACCAAATTCTAAGCCTTGAACGTTGGAGCTGCTGAAAGCAGTTTCGGGGTCGATGTGCGGAATCCTGGCATACAGTAGAGCCAGATTTCGACCTACAAGTGAAATTGAAACATCCCTAAGGACATTTTTCCCTATTTTAGGGAATGTATAGCCAACCTGAACCTCCCGAAGCTTAACAAAGCTGGCATCAAAA
>JBFXEO010000297.1:0-2961 GCA_050180015.1 Bacteroidales bacterium
ATTGGCGTAATTTTTATGTACTTTGTAGAAAGAAATAAACCACAATACTACGAGGACAACGACGGGCAAATTCCCAACACGGCATTCCGTAAGGTTATTTCCTCGCTTTAAAAACAGTAAAAAAATTATCCTGTAAAATCACCATTTATTTCTTTGCGGCATCCTGGGCGCTTGAAAAACTAAAAGGGAGCAGGAACCGGACATCCTCAACCTTTACAATTTTATCGGCACCAACCATCAGTACCGGGAATGGCTTTGCCGCATTATTCCGATACTCCATCATCACCTGCCTGCATGCGCCGCACGGCGAAATTGGCAATTGGGTTAATTCATCCATATAACTGGCAACTATTGCCATTGATACTATTGGAACATTGGGGTATTTAGCACCGGCATAGAATAGCGCAACCCTCTCGGCGCACAGACCCGATGGGTATGCCCCATTTTCCTGGTTACTGCCGGAAACAATTTTACCATTATCAAGCAGTACCGCTGCGCCAACCCTAAAATGTGAATACGGGGAGTAACTTGAACCAAGAACTTCTTTCGCTTTACGGATTAATTCTACTTCGCTAGAGGTTAATTCATTTTCATCGGTAAATTCAGAATACTTAACAACTAATTCCTTTGTATCTTTCATGTGATTATAGTTAAAATAAGGCAACCTTAAAGTATAAAGTTGCCATCCCAAAGGTAAGCATTTGTTAGATAAAGCAAAGCATCCGGCTAAAACTTCATTTTCCTTGGCCTAATCATATTTTCCGGGGCAAGAATTGTATCAAGCTGCTCTTTTGTGAGCAGCCCTTTTTCCAACACCAACTCGTAAACACCCCTATTCGAGATTAAGGCTTCTTTTGCAAGTTGAGCCGATGCCTCGTAGCCTATATAAGGATTAAGCGCGGTAACAAGTCCAATACTGCTGTAAACCATACTCCTGCACCTATCCTCGTTGGCAGTAATCCCATCAACACATCTATACTTCAACGTTGTCATCCCATTCTTAAGCATTTCTATTGACTCAAAAAGGCTCTGAACTATAACTGGCTCAAACACATTCAGCTCCAGCTGACCACCCTCCGCGGCAAGGGTAACCGACAAATCGTTGCCAATTACTTTAAATGCGACCTGGTTAACGACCTCGGGGATTACCGGGTTAACCTTCCCCGGCATAATGGTAGAGCCCGGCTGCATGGGGGGTAAATTTATCTCATTAATGCCGGTTCTTGGCCCCGAGGACAGTAAACGTAAATCGTTACAAATCTTTGAAAGTTTCACCGCCAAACGTTTTACCGCCGACGAATACATTACAAATGCTCCCGTATCCTGGGTTGCCTCTACCAGATTTGCCGACAGCTCCAAATCAATTCCTGTTATTTTTCGCAAGTGGATCAATACTTTTTCGGAATAACCCGGTTCAGAATTTATTCCGGTTCCAATGGCAGTTGCGCCCATGTTAATCTCAAGAAACAACTTCGAATTCTGGTTCAACCTATCTATTTCCTCACTTAATGTTACCGCATAGGCTTCAAATGCCTGACCAAGGGTCATAGGAACAGCATCCTGCAGCTGGGTCCGTCCCATTTTAATTACATGCGCGAACTCTTTTGCCTTGCTCCTAAACGAATCTATTAACAATTCCAGCACCTTTGCCAACTTGATGTTAGAGTTATACAGGGCTATTTTTACCGCTGTAGGGTAGGCATCGTTAGTTGACTGCGAAAGGTTTACATGGTTCAATGGATGACAATACTTATACTCGCCCTTGGAGTAGCCCATAATTTCCAGTGCCCTATTGGCAATTACCTCATTTGCGTTCATATTGGTGGATGTGCCAGCCCCCCCCTGAATCATATCTACAACAAAGTGGTTGTGAAATTTACCATGGGTAATTTCCAAACATGCCAGCACAATGGCATCCTTTACCTTTTCGTCAATTAAGCCCAGTTCGAAGTTTGCCTCGGCGGCAGCATGTTTCACCATGGCCAGGGCATCAATTAATGCCGGATAAAAATTAAGGGTAACACCCGATATATTAAAGTTTTCCATTGCCCGGAGGGTTTGAACCCCATAGTAATACTCCGAGGGCACATCCCTTTCGCCCAGTAAATCGTGTTCTAAGCGTGTACTCCCCGATTCGTACTGGGAGGCAGGGTTTATCATTCGATTATTTGCATGGCGCATTCTCCGCTGGATAACCCGGGTAATATTGGTTAGCACCTTCACGCTTATTTCAGCATTCTTGCCCAACAAATCGTTATTCATTATAAATACAACCGTTGGCTTTAATGCCCTTGCCGACGTTGAGTGTGGGGAGTTGCTGGCCCAAGCCCCTTCGCCCAAAAAATCGCCGCTCGAAAAATATGTCAACTTCAACTCCACACCGTAGGGGTTACTCTTAAACAGCTCCACCTCACCATCATAAATTATCATTATCCCCCCGCGTGACCCGTTTTCCCTAAAAAGCAGCTCATCAACATTAAACTTTTGCTCTGTTACCCCCCTTGCAAGGCTTTTCAGCTCCGTATTATCCAATCCCCGAAACAGCTCAATTTTCCGCAAAAAACTTTCAATTTTCCCGCTATCCATAAGCATCAAATTATTAATCGAATAAAATAATACTTTGGCACAAAGTTAACGATTAACTTTCCTACGCCAATGTAAAATTACCTGACGCTGGCATTTATAAGTAAACATTTTACCGGTGAATGTTTCTGCACAATTTAAGAAGATTTAACGAAACAGAACGGTTCAATCAATACCTATAGAACAAATCCACCCGAATTTTATAATGACGAACCCTTGTAAAAACACACTTTACGGCCAATTCACGATAAAGACATCAAAAAAGTTTTTGCAAAAAAAGAGGGTGGCCCTGAAGGCTACCCCCTTTCCCCTTTCTAATTAAACCAATTAACTTTCCATAAAATTAACGCCAACCTTTTCCAAATTAATATTATCATA
>JBFXEO010000298.1:0-2916 GCA_050180015.1 Bacteroidales bacterium
ACTCCCATATCTACCCCATTTAAAGATACATAAAAAGGCAAACAAGTTTTCACTTCTTTTTTTTGTCTTAATGTCTCTTCTAATTCTTTTTTGGCTTTTTCTGTGCTGCAACTTATTTCGACAATTAAAGGACAATGCCACTTGATTTTTACATTCGGAGCAGCCTCAATCAGAATTTTTTCTTTTTCTACCCTGTTTATAGTATCACTATAAAATTTTACGAGTAATGTATTAGGTTTTACTTTAAGAAAAGTCTTTTTACCAAAAGAATAATAGAATTTCTCATTTTCTGTTGCCATTGAGGTTAATAAAATCAAAATTGAGCTAATAACTAATAAAGCAAATATCCGTGTTTTCATAATTTTACATTTTAATTTAGTCATCTTTTATAGTAGTATGATTTAGCGTTACCTGTTTAAAATTTTCCCATGGAAATGGAATCAGCATAGCATAAAAACCACACCCGAATTGAGTTTTCTCGGAATTTCTCTGTTCTTTATATTGAAACATAATATGATATTTATTGTGAATACTATCCGGAAAAAAGTTTGGCCCCCCATCCATGGAATTGTAAGTTGGAGAAAAAATTTCTTCAGGAAACTCAAAAAGCCCCGGAGGAATATCAAAAGTGTAGAAATCCATGGGCCAGTGAGCATCCGCATTTTCGCTTCCTTCCAGCAATATACAGTAGCCTCTTTCGGTATAGTCCCCGGTTGCTACCCCATCTGTACCAACCTCGTAACAAACGAAAGAGCCAACAATGTAACCATCCACGAACTCGGAATATTCTTCATCTTTTTCGCACCCTGTCCCCAGCAGAACCACACAAAGCGGCAACAGGAGCAGAAAAAAAGTAAGTAGTTTGATTTTTTTTGTTTTCATTTTTTTAGTTGTTAGCTGCAAGCCGCGAGCTTCGAGTTTCGGGCTTGAGACTTTAAATTTATTTTCCTTATTCGAGATAACCGGAGTTACCAGGTGTGAGAGCAAGTAGGAGCGGTCTGTCTGGCGGAGCGGGCAGGGCAACCTGGTTGTCGCCCGGGAAAGCTTAAAGTTTGTTTACGTGTAGTGTTTCATCGGTTTTCGGTTTTATTTCGTTAGTGATGTGATTCAGATGAAGTTCACCGTAAAAAGGTTGCGTACCCAAAACAAAATTTTTATCCGGTTTCTGAATTTTAAACCCTTCCGGGTTTCAGGAGCCAGGAAGGGTTTATTTTGAAGTAAAAACATCTATCGTTTTACAATTAATTTTCCGGTGATAACTTCGTTGTTATACAAAGCGCGCACAACATAAACCCCCTCTTGCCAGCCCGAGGTATTGATAACCGTACTGCTGCCTTTCAGCCGGATTTTTTTCGCTTTTAACACCTGGGTTTGGGTGTAAACCTCCAAGTCCCATTCCTGATTAACATCCAAAATTTCCTTTTCGGATGAGGATTGGATGGTAAGCGTGGTTTCGCCGGTGGTGGGGTTGGGCGAAAACGACATATATAACCTACTACAGTGGTTTTCAACATTTACTATAATATTTCTCCAAGGACTCCATCCGCATGTATTATGTGCCCTTATTCCGATAACTTCGGTAGAAGGAGGCGGGCTCTCCCAATACTCTATCTCGACATAACGCATATCAATACCCCCTCCGCCATATTCCTCATATATATCCCAGTTATTGGCATAAGGCATATCCCATTCATAAGCATCAATGCCGATTGCATGACCGCTACTTCCTGCATATAATGCATCGGCGCTGGTATAATCACAGGCAAGTATAATATGGCTGCCACCAGAATTATTAGCATATATATCTAATTGGGTATAGTCCGGAATTCCTGCCCAAACGGTTCTCTGGGGTAAAGTAAGGCTGCCGCAACCGGTAACCAGCCTTGCCTGTACCCAACTGTTGCCGGTGCCAGTAGCCTTAATAATAGGCGAGTTTGAATTTTGCCCTGAATAAATTGTAAGATTGGGTCCAATGCTCCAAATTATAGAATCGATGGTAGGAGGATTGCTGACTGAAAATGTAGAACCAGAGGAGCAGACAGTTGAGGGGCCGGAAATCTGGTATTGATATTCATCTCCTACTCCTACAGCATACCAGGCATTGGATATCTGTATTTCTTCATTTAAATTGCGTGCTGCCTGAATAGAATAAGTTCGCGCGGCATCAAAATTTGACTCGTCATCCAAATAGTCTGCTTCCAGTGAATATACTATTTCGGCTGCATCTTCTATTCCAATTCCTTCTACAAAGTAACAATCTCCATTATCATTTGTCCCAGTACCACCCTCAGCGAGTAAATAGAACCAAAAATTCATTACCCCGCTGTTAGTATGCACCCCACAGTAATCATTACCATCGGAAGGCGTACCACACTCTGGATTAGTCCAAAAAGTACCTCCGTAAGTATCCGGTTGTCCTAATAAATTTGGATTATCCATTGCTCGAAGGGCAGTAGTATTTAATGTAATCTCTTCGCCTATCCTCCATTCCTGCTTTAAGGGAACAGAATATTCCTCTATTGTAGCAGCCCAAATATCACTTAGGCTTTCATTGATTGCCCCCGATTCTTTTTCATACTCTAAAGCACAGGTTTCCTGACATACCCCGTGCCCAAACTCATGGGCAATAACATCGAACGCAGCCAATATCCGGAAATTATTATTCCCGTCCCCTAATCTGATCTTGTCTCCATCCCATTGGGCATTGCCCCAATTTTGACCAAAATGTACATAACATTTCACTTTCCCGTTTGCGTCGTCATAACTTTCCCTACCATGTTCGGCAACAAAATAATCATAAACCTCCTGCAATGCCCAATGAGCATCTAAGGCAGCATCGTCCATTTGTATATTATGCCATTCCGCTGCGGTCCAGGTATTGTTATTGTCAACAAAATCCACGGCATTGCCATAATC
>JBFXEO010000299.1:0-2907 GCA_050180015.1 Bacteroidales bacterium
GGTTTTGGGATTATCGACATAGAAAGGAGGTATTAGCCCGGGTTTATACTTTACCCTTCTCTCCTGAAGTTCCTTGGTGTAGAGGTTAAAGTAGTGCTGGCTCAAAGGTCGAATTCCCACAATTTTAAGCTCTCCCCGAAAAAAGTTGATAAGCATTGGAAGCTCATCAATCCATAACTTACGCATGAAACGGCCAAGTGTCGAAACCCTGAAATCGTTCTTAAACTTACCTCCCTCCTGAAGGTTATGTTTACGGTAAATATATTCCTGCAAGTACTCCGAGTATGGATGCATGGTTCGTAACTTGTAAACCTTAATGAACTTTCCTCCACGACCTATACGCCGCAGCTTAATGAGCGGGCCATAGGTGGGTTCCATATCGAAGTAGGGCCTTCTGATCTTTTGGGCAACAACGTAGTGCAATTTATCAATCTCCTGTTCCTTAATAACATCGAAACCGCACGAGTAAAGTCTTCCTAAAAATTCTGCCCTACTGATCACCCTATTCTCACCTCGGGTTAGGAGAAAATATATGCCCTTGGTAAACGAAAACTTTGGGAAAACGCGCTTTATAATGAAATCGAAGGAATAGTACAAGTAATTGAGAAAGGGGGGAAACTTTCTTAAAATTCGCTTTTTCCGCTGTTCCTGGGTTTCGGCCATGCAAACAAAGACACCTCCCACAGGAATTTTCTCATTTACGGCCTCAAAAAACTTGTTTATCCGCCTGATATCGTTAACCCGTTTTAGGTTAACTACTGTTTTAAAGGTATTATTGGGCTGATTTAGAATATTGAAGCTGGTTGTTGTCGCAATAATTAGCGTTGTATCGCTGAACAAATTCGTATGCTGTTCAAGAAAACTATAAACATCGCGGTTGAAATCGGACAAAATGGCCTTTTGTACCGTTTTAACACGGGCAGGATCAATTGGTTCTGGCGAAATTGAAGGGATAGGCTGAACCCGACGAATTGAACGCTCCATTTTTCCTAAAACATCGTCGGGGATCACCTGTGTTTTCTTCAGAATGCCCCATAAATTATATATAAAAAGTTCGGCAACCGAAACAAGGGCAATGGTACTAAAAACAATAAAGCGCGAATAGTAATCGTTCCGGGTTAAGAAAATTAGTACCGATACTATTGCCAAAACTAAAAGATTGGAAGCAATGATGTTTTTGCTTAAATACCTTAACGAGTATGAGGTAAATGTGTATTTATTGTAAAGCAGCGAGGTTAAAATCCATATTACCGTGAATACCAAAACCCCATTCTGATAGTTACCCAGGTACACCCAAAACGATACACCTTTTAAAAGAGTCGCCAGCCAAAACGAAAAAACTATAAGAAATACATCCAGAACAATTAAAATGGATACCCGCCTACTCATTATTTGTTGATAAATTAGGTAAATATAGTTTAAAGTTAAAGCATTTTTAGTAAAAATACACCGATTAATGGCAAAGACTTAATATGCAACAGCAACTATTTTGACAAACGGTAATTTATTTAACATATAGAGGAATCCAAAACCTTTGCGAGCCTTATAGTTGTTCGTGGTTCGGTAAAATAGTTGATGGTTGACGGTTGATAGTTGTTCGTTGTTCGTTGTTCGTTGTTCGTTGTTTGGGAAAATAGTTGATGGTTGATGGTTGAAAGTTGTTCGTTGTTCGTTGTTTGTTGTTCGGAAAAAGGAATCTTTAATTCGTAATTCGTAATTTTGAATTTTGAATTTTGAACCTTATCCTTTAACTTTTAACTTTTAACTTTTTTACCGGTATCGGTATGCAGCCTTGCGTATTCTATCCATGATGGCAATGCCTATTCCTATTTCAGGAACGGGGTCAATTACAATGTACTCCACATCGGAATCTTCAAAAGCATGTAATTTTTCGAATAGGTTGGCTGCCGCTTCAATTAAATCGCCATTTTCCGAGAGGAACTCCACATACCTGTATTCCTCTTCAGGTTTTTTGCCAAAGGCAATATACCCGGCTTTCCCCAGCTCAAAGTTTATTCTGGTTTCACCCTTAATGTATAGTGGTTTGTTGGGGCTGTAGTGCGATTTTAGCAATCCAGGTGATGCTAATCCCCCATGTGGTTTTTGGGCATTCGATGGTTTAATTACCTGTTCCAGATGGCTTTTGGTAATTGCTCCGTGGCGCAGGATAATGAAACCTTCCTCGTCGAGCGTTACAACGGTCGATTCAATGCCAATGGAGGTTTTACCACCGTTAATAATATAGTCAACATCGGGGAGCTGCTTTAGCACGTGCTCGGCACTGGTTGGGCTAACCCGTCCAAACTTATTGGCGCTTGGGGCAGCAATTACACACCTCGATTCAGCTATTAGCTGTAGAGCTATAGGGTGGTTAGGCATTCGGATACCAACGGTATCGAGGTCGGAGGTAACAATGCCAGGAACTACATCACTTCTGGGAACAACAATGGTTAACGGCCCTGGCCAGAAACGTTCGGCAAGCTGAAAAATTCTGGGGTCGGTGCTTGGGGTAAGTTTTCTAATACTTTCGAGCGAAGCAACATGAACTATCAGCGGGTCGAACGATGGACGTTCCTTAAGGGAAAATATTCTTGCTACTGCACTGGGGTTAAGGGCGTTAGCCCCTAATCCGTAAACCGTTTCGGTAGGAAATGCAACCACTCCGCCACCAGCAATAATGGATGCTGCATGCTCAATATCAACCCCAACAATCGCCATTTACATCAATTACTGAATATTCCTGTCGGCTTCATCAATTTCGGCACGCTTCTTTTCCTGGTACTCGTCTATCTTATTCTGAACATCGGGAGTTGAGAGCCCAACTATTTTTGCAGCAGCAAGCGCTGCAGTTTCGGGGCTTAGTATGGTGAGCGGTGCAACCCCCGAGGGCATACGTTAACTGGAATA
>JBFXEO010000300.1:0-2800 GCA_050180015.1 Bacteroidales bacterium
ACAATCTTCGTGGGCTTTGTGAATCTCTTTGAGACCTTTGTGGTTAAAATCTAAATCGCTGAATATAACCACAAAGAACACGAAGTAAGCACAAAGTTTCACAAAGTATTAAATATACATTAGAGTTATCAATCGCTTGGTAATGAATTACATGATAATTTCAATCCATTTGTAAATATTTGATTTATGAGGCTGGTTTAAAAAGTTATTAGGCGAAAGGCTAAGGCTAAGGCGGAGGTGGAAGTTGAAACGTTAGTCGTTAGAGGTTGACGTTTAACATTTAACGTTTAACGGTAAAAAATGGGCTTTGAATCTGAAATCTGGAATCTGAAATCTTGAATCTGAAACCTCGAACCTTGAACCTTGAACCTTGAACCCTGAACCCTGAACTTTTAACTTTTAACTTTTAACTTTATTATTCCATACGAGAACCATTATTTTTAATGAAAAATTGGCTTTTTAGATTGGACTCAAATATTAATTAACATTTAACTTTGCAGCGAAAGGCTTTTAATTTTCGTCATTAAAACAAAAGTATGACACCATGAACGTTGAAACTAAAACAACGGCAGGCCAGGCCATGGGGATTGTAGGAATAATCCTTGCTATTACTTCTCTTATACTGGCCTTTATCCCCTGCATTGGATTTGTGGCACTACTGCCAGCAGCCTTGGCTGTGGTGTTCAGTATAATTTCAATTATACAGGCATCAAATGGCTATGGCTCAAAAGGTTTGGGTATTGGTTCGCTGATAGTATCGGTACTATCAATTTTCTTAGCAGTAATCTGGTTATCAGTTATTGGATGGGGCATTCCAATTCTGAATGAACTTGATAAGAATCACCATAAAATTGAAATCTTTGGTAAGGAACTTGAAAAAGAGCTTAATGATGCCAACATACATATTAAGATTGAAACTGATAGCATGGTAAAAACCCTCAGATCGCTCGAAGGTGAAACCGATAGCATTACCGTTGTAACCGTGAAAAAAGTGAAAGAAAACAAAGGGGAAACCTCACAGGATGCGGTTATTACCATTGAAACCGACTCAGTTCAAATCCGAATCGAAGCAAAAGAAAAAACCAAAAAGTAGTACTATTAACCACCATAATCCAACCGCTAATGCATATTTCAAGGTAAATTCAGCATTTACGCTGATTTTACTTTTGATAATTCTTTACTCACTGCTTTTTAAGGGTAGTAACCATCCCATTCCCGCGGCATTAACTGAACTTACCGGATTAGTTCCGCCAAGTAAAGGTTTATCGGCAGCATTCTCGCAAATCGTAAGGTTCAATTTTTCCGATGCGCACAGGTTAAACCCACATTCCCTCAGAATTTTCTCATTCTTTTTTATTCAACTCTTAGTTAGGGGCAGCATACTATTAGTGTTAACAAGATATAAACCCTCAACCAGAGTGCTAATAGCCATCGATATTACCTTTTCTCTTTTACTTTTTATATACTGCTTTTACCCCTTTATGGAATACACCTTCAACATTCTACTCCAGCTTCTGCAGTAGCTCATTGAATGTGAACCCCTCGGTTGCCCTTATCCCCTTGGGGGTTAGCTGCAGCTCACTACAATCGACAAAATAATCGTGCTGGTAAACAAAGATATACTTACCATCAAAAGCTTCCTTTAAGAAAGTTTCCTTTTCTTTTAGGGTTATCAGTGGTTCCACATCGTAGCTCATTATCCATGGCAGGTGTATGTGCGAAGTAAAAGGGAAAAGATCGGCAACAAAAACCAACTTCCGCCCCTTGTAGCTGATAACCGGAATAATCTGTCCACGGGTATGTCCATTGAAAAATCGGAGTTCAATGCCAGGTATAAACTCCCCTTGCGCTTCAATAAAATGTAATGCACCCAGGTCGCGCATGGGAAGAAGATTCTCGGGCAAATAGGCATCGGCCTCACGAGGATTTGGGTTTATAGCCCACTCCCATTGGGCATACGATACATGGTAACGAGCGTTGGGAAACGTAAGCTTAAAAATACCATCGGCATCGCGGTAAATTCCCCCTCCCCAGTGGTCGTAATGCAGGTGGGTTAAAACAATGTCGGTAATGTCGGTTGGCGCATATCCCCTTTTGGCAAGGCCATCAATCAAACCCTCACCACCAAAGGCATAAACATGACTCATGAACCTTTCATCCTGCTTATTGCCAATACCATTGTCAAAAAGTACCACCCTCCCTTTGGTTTCAACCACAAGCGATTTTAACGCAAGAGGAATAAGGTTGTTCTCATCGGCCGGATAAACCCTGTTCCACAAAACCTTTGGAACAACACCGAACATGGCACCACCGTCAACCTTAAAGTTTGAAATATTAAAATAGGATAATTTCATAGACACTGGATTTTGGAATTTTAATTTAAATGGTTAAGACTGAGGCATTAGGATTTCTACAGCCTCAAAAAACGTCCTTTTATAAATTCAGAACTCATGACTTAAAAGCAAAATAAAATGTTACAAGTTTACATAAAATTAGTTAATAATAGGTAAAAGAAAAAACACTAAATTCTCTTATATAACTTCTTTTTCACGTTGTCCCAGGAGTCGCTATTTTACTTTTTTTAACTGGCTAATTTTCCATTCTATTCTATATATTTCTCATTTACGAAATTCAACTGCCAATTGGGACTCTTAAAACCATACAGAACCAGACAATCAACCAGAAAGTATCAACCATTAGAGTTTACTGGCTAACGATATTCAATAAAATGGCATAAAATCTTTTCTCGCAAATGGGTGGCAGGGGTTTCGTAGCGGGTGCTGTGGAAGCAACACTTTTT
>JBFXEO010000301.1:0-2789 GCA_050180015.1 Bacteroidales bacterium
GATGCTATACCTGCTGGTTTAGCGAACATTGAGCTTGCTCCGATTTCAACAGGATTAGGTGAAATTTATCAGTATCATCTGGTAGTTGATAAAGGATTAGAGGGGAAATATACTCCTATGGAGCTTCGTACGCTGCAGGATTGGGTGGTTAGGCGTGAAATGCTTGGCACTCCAGGTGTGGCGGATATTAATAGCTATGGTGGATTTGTAAAACAGTACGAAATTGCTGTTAATCCCGAGAGGTTAAGAGGAATGAACATTACACTTACCGATATCTTCGATGCGCTAGAACGCAACAACGAGAATACAGGTAGTGCATATATCGATAAAGACCCGACAGCATTTTTTATCCGAGGTATTGGTTTGGTAAAATCAATTGACGATATAGAACAAATTGTTGTTAAGAACAGTGCATCTGGTATCCCAATTTTGATTAGGGATATTGCAACTGTCCAATTTGGCAATTCAACACGTTATGGTGCATTCGTGGTGGATACCTCCGAGGCAGTTGGTGGCGTTATCATGATGCTAAAAGGAGCCAATGCCCATGAGGTGGTTGATAACGTTGAAACACGTATTCAATCCATTCAAAAATCATTACCCAAAGGGGTTAAGATTGAACCATTCCTTAATCGTTCCGACCTTGTAGGTCGTGCCATCGGTACGGTATCAAGAAACCTTATTGAAGGTGCATTAATCGTAATTTTTATTCTTGTTTTAATGCTGGGCAACTTGCGGGCTGGACTTATTGTAGCTTCGGTTATACCGCTCTCCATGCTTTTTGCCATTTCCATGATGAACTTATTCGGCGTATCGGGCAACCTGATGAGCTTAGGAGCAATTGATTTTGGGTTGATAGTAGATGGTGCTGTTATCATTGTCGAAAGTGTTGTGTATCGAATAACGATGAGTAAAACACACCATCAAGGTACATCACGACTTACTCAGCAACAAATGGACGAAAATGTATTCGATTCAGCCAAGCGCATGATGAGTTCAGCCACATTCGGACAAATCATAATTCTTATTGTTTACTTACCTATCATGGCGTTGATTGGAATTGAAGGAAAAATGTTTCGTCCAATGGCTCAGGTTGTATCATTCGCTTTGATTGGAGCTGCAATACTTTCACTTACCTATGTACCCATGGTTTCAGCCTTATTTCTGAGTAAAAATACCGAACATAAACGCAATTTCTCAGATAAACTCATGGATTGGTTTCATAAAGTTTTTAATCCAGCTATTTCATTCGCACTAAGGCGTAAGCTATTGGTTTCTGTTTCTGCAATAATGTTATTCCTCTTTAGCATCTTTATGTTTTTACGTTTAGGTGGTGAATTTATACCCCAACTCGAAGAGGGCGACCTTGCAGCAGGGGTGATTACGCTACAAGGAGGTTCACTTACGAATACCGTAAAAATGGTTGAAAAAGCGAATAAGATTCTTCTTGACAATTTCCCTGAGATTAAGCATACCGTATGCAAAATAGGAGCTGGCGAAATACCAACCGACCCAACACCAATGGAAACTGGCGATTATATAATCACGCTTAAAGATAAAAGTGAATGGACATCAGCTGAATCCCGTGAAGAATTGATAGAAAAAATGGAGGAAGCATTGATTCCTTTAGCAGGGGTCAAATTTGAATTCCAGCAACCTATCCAAATGCGCTTTAACGAGCTAATGTCTGGCTCAAAGCAGGACATCGCAGTAAAAATATTTGGTGATGACCTCAATATTTTGGCAGAAAAAGGGGCTAACGTCGAGAGAATTCTTCAGCTCATTGAAGGTGTTGAAGATATTAACGTGGAAAAAGTTACAGGCTTAGCCCAGATACAAGTTGAGTACAACCGAAAACGTTTAGCTCAATACGGTCTTTCTGTTGAAGAGGTAAACCGAATCCTACGGGCTGCATTTGCTGGAAGTCAGGCAGGTATAGTATTTGACCAAGAGAAACGTTTCGGATTAGTAGTCCGTTTAGATAAGGATTACCGTAAAAGCATTGATGATGTGAGAAGTCTCTCGGTTGCGCTTCCAAGTGGCAAGCAAATTCCCCTTGAGCAGCTGGCTAGCATTGAAATAAAATCTGGCCCGGCACAGGTCTCTATAGAAAATACCAAAAGACGTATAACCATTGGTTTTAACGTCCGTAACCGTGACGTACAAAGTGTTATCAACGAGGTTACAAAGCAGATTGACCAGAAACTAACCCTCCCAACTGGTTATTTCGTGTCGTATGGAGGTCAGTTTCAGAACCTAATTGCAGCTAAAAACAGACTTGCTATTGCTGTTCCTGTTGCATTGCTTCTCATTTTTGTTCTACTATACTTCACGTTTAATTCAGTAAAACAAAGTCTCTTAATCTATACCGCTGTACCCATGTCGGCTATAGGAGGTGTATTTGCACTATGGTTACGTGATATGAACTTCTCCATATCGGCAGGTGTTGGTTTCATTGCACTATTCGGTGTCGCAGTACTTAATGGAATTGTGCTCATTGCCGAGTTTAACCGTCTCGAAAAAGAGGGTATTACCGACATCACAGAACGGGTCAAGAAAGCGTTACACACACGTTTACGACCAGTTTTAATGACCGCAGCTGTGGCTTCACTCGGTTTTCTACCTATGGCATTATCAACCTCCGCGGGTGCAGAAGTGCAAAAGCCTTTGGCAACGGTGGTAATTGGCGGTCTTCTATCGGCAACCCTGCTTACCCTGATTATTCTACCTGTGTTCTACATTTTCTTTTCTACTTACTCTTTTAGGGCTTTATTTAAAGGGAAGAAAGT
>JBFXEO010000302.1:0-2763 GCA_050180015.1 Bacteroidales bacterium
TTCGGTGATTATGTTTATGCACACTGTTGATAGTCCTAGTGTAAGAATAATCCAAATGAAAATTTGAACAAGGCTAACCGCCGCAAGCCCTAGAATTTTTCCCATCATCAGATGGATTGGTTTTACCGACGAAATTATAACCTCTACCACACGGTTATTTTTTTCCTCAATTACGCCCTGCATAATTTGGTTTCCCATCATTAGTACCATCATGTACATAAGAAAGCTGAGAAGGTAAGCAATTCCCATTGTAATAAGGGTGTTGCTCTCTTTCTCCTCGCCGCTTTTTGTAACCTTTATGGAGCGTAGCTTTACCTCTGTTTTGACATCGGCCAGAATTTTATCCAAATTCGCTATGTTGTACGATTGCAGCTTGCGGGTTTCAATTTCTTTTTCCAGGGAATTCTCTATGTGCGATATTACATCGATGGACGGTTGCTTTGGCGAGTAGATGGTTAACCTGGGCATCATGTCTTCGGCAGTGCTGTCAATGGTAAGCAGCGCGTAGTATCCCGACTCTTCAAGCGAATTTTTGACCTGGTCAACAGGTGTGTTGGCTATAAAGCTGAATGCGAGATACTCTGTCTGTGGAATTGCAGCACTGTACTTTCCTGTATTGTCAATTACAGCGATATTCTTTAATTCGGTATCCTCCATTGTGGCAAAGTACGATGGAAGTACCATTATTGCCGCAAAAAATATAGGGGTAAGAAGGGTCATTATGATGAATGATTTTTTTCTAACCCGTGTCATAAACTCACGCTGGAGTATTAGGAATATTTTGTTCATTGCTAATTTGCTTTTAGTTAACGACGATTTAGTTGTTCGATAGCCCTAACGACCTGTTGTATTCCTGCACAACTTTAATGAAAATATCGTGCATACTTGGAACCACGGGGTTGAATGAAACTACCTCAACCAAGGGCAGTAAACCTTGAAGCAGCTTGTTACTTTCCGAAGGATTGCTTACCATAACCTGAACTTTTGGAACAGAACCGTCCGTGTTATTATTGATAATTTCGAAATGGACACCGGTTTCACTAACAATTGAGTCGTAATCACCCCGGTAGGCAATTTCAAAAATGTTACTTCCGTAGTTCATCCGTATATCATCAATATGTCCGCTTAAAATGTTCTTTGATTTATTGATTAGCGTTATATGGTCGCACAGCTCCTCTACCGATGCCATATTGTGTGTTGAAAAGATAATGGTGGTTCCCTTTTTCTTTAGATCAAGAATTTCATCCTTGATCAGCTGGGCATTGATTGGATCGAATCCGCTGAAGGGCTCATCGAAAATAAGGAGCTCCGGTTCGTGAATTACAGTTACCATAAACTGTACCTTCTGTGCCATTCCCTTCGATAACTCCTCAATTTTTTTATTCCACCAGGCCTGAATCTCAAATTTCTCAAACCAGAATTTTAACCGTTTAAGTGCATCGTTACGGCTTAAACCTTTTAGCTGGGCGAGGAACATGGCCTGCTCTCCAACTTTCATTTTTTTATAAAGTCCCCGTTCTTCGGGCAAATACCCAATTTTAAATATGTCGTTTGGCTCCAGCTTGTGCCCGTCAAATATCACCTCACCCTTGTCGGGGCCTGTAATTTGGTTGATAATTCGGATTAGGGTTGTTTTCCCGGCACCGTTTGGCCCCAATAATCCGTATATGCTACCCTTTGGAACCGAAATGCTAATATCGTTCAAGGCAAACTGATTTGAATAGCGTTTTTCAATACCGTGAGTTTCCAATAAATTCATAGCTGGAAATATTAAATGTTATTTACAAGATACTAAAGCTTAGACTTTAAAAAATTTTCTCAAAATCCTTTCGAAAACTTTGTTGGTTTTTATAAGACTCAGACAAAGGTAAAAGTTTAATTCATTCTGAGAATTGAAGTTTTATTGAAAATTTTAAGCGGGACATGAATTGTAATGATTCAGTGTTACCGCTCAAATGTTTTTGATTTGATAACGATGGTTTTAATGGTTCATCCTTTCTTTACTATCAACGATTAACCGGCAACTAACAGCTATTCAAAATAGCCCCGCATTTTTTCGAAGAATGAGTTTTGCTCTTTTGGGTCTGGGGTAAAGCTCGGTGATTTAGATAATCTTTCGAAGATAGCCTTTTCCTCCCTGCTGATACTTTTGGGAATCCAAACATTAATGGCAACCAGTAAATCGCCCCGCCCATAGCTATTCACCTCGGGGAAACCCTTACCGCGTAACCGTAAAATTTTGCCGGGCTGGGTTCCGGGCTCGATTTTAATCTTTACCTTACCGTCAACGGTGGGTATCTCAACGTTTGCACCCATGATGGCATCGGGAATGCTGATGCCCAGGTTATAAATTAAGTCGTTCCCATCGCGTATCAATGTTGGATGCTTTTCCTCTTCTATCATTACCAGCAGATCGCCGGGAACGCCACCCCGGCGTGCAGCGTTTCCTTTGCCCGATACGCTGAGCTGCATACCTTCGGCAACGCCGGCAGGTATTTTTATGCTGATAACCTCATCGCCACGGACAACACCCTCGCCGTTACATGCACTACACTTGTGAGTTATTATTTTGCCTTCCCCTCCACAGGTTGGGCATGGCGAGGTGCTTTGCATTTGCCCGAGTATGGTGTTGGTAACCCGGGTAACGTACCCGCTTCCGCGGCAGGTGGAGCAGGTGCTATAACCCGAGGAACCCTCTGCCCCTGATCCGTTGCAGGTTTTACAGGGAATGTACTTGCTAACCTGTATTTTTTTCTCAACTCC
>JBFXEO010000303.1:0-2763 GCA_050180015.1 Bacteroidales bacterium
TATTCCTTGCCATGCGTAACGATTCCTTTCCCTCAAAAAATATAAGGATGGTTGGAAAGGTAAAAACCGAAAACCTCCCGCGTATCTCGGGGGTTTGGTTGGCATTTACAACGTAAATGTTCATGTTAGGGAATTCAGCGCCAACTATTTGTTCAAGTTGCGGAAGCATTGCATGGCATACCCCACAGGCATCTGAGTTAAAGTAAATCGCCGTAGCAGGTTCACTTAAGGCCTTGCTTAAATCGGCATTGCTTTGAATTATTGTTACCATTCGTAATATGTTCCATTATTCAACATTACCAGCGTACACCCTTCAACCACATCAATCCCGTTTTGAAGCGCAAGTTTTTTGAGTTCGTCGTTTTCGGTTCCAGGGTTAAAAACTATTCGTTTAGGTTTCAGCTTAAGTATGTAATCGTAGTAAGGGGGTTGATTTGGAGGCCCAAGGTAAAGCGTTACGGTATGTATTTCGGGGATGTCTATCATATCGGTATGGATTTCCACATCATCAACCATTCCTTTACGAGCGCCAATAGCTACCACTTCAATTCCGTGTTTTCTTAGGTTACGGATTGCCAGGTACGAGTATCGCTCTGGTTTCTGACTTGCCCCTAACACCAGTGTTTTAGGAAGTAATTCATTCCCGCTCGTCATCCAGCTAATCCATTTTTAAAAGAACTACGGCGTATGCCGAAACCCCTTCCTCACGTCCAACAAATCCAAGTTTTTCGGTAGTAGTTGCCTTAATGGAAACCTGATTGGGATCAATTCCCATGGTGTCGGCCAGAATCTGCTGCATATTGGGTATCAAACTCTTAATCTTTGGGTGCTGCAGGCAAATGGTAGAATCGATATTGCCAATTATCCAACCCTGTTTGGCTATAATTTCTAACGTCCTTTTAAGCAATATTTTGCTGTCGATTCCTTTAAGTGCCGGATCGGTGTCGGGGAAATGAACGCCAATATCACCCAAATTAGCTGCACCCAGCATGGCATCGCAAATAGCGTGAATGAGAGCATCGCCGTCGGAGTGACCCAATGAACCTTTGGTATGCTCAATCATGATTCCGCCAAGCCAAAGGGGCAATCCTTCCTGTAGCTGGTGCACATCGTAGCCGAACCCAACCCTGAAATCCATTATTTTCCCCTATTACTTTTTGTACTGGCTGGGTCAAACTCAAACGAGATGGAAAACCGCAGGGTATTGGCCATCGGACTATTGAAACCTCCAGTTGGTATCAGGTACGAAAAATCGATGTTAAAAACGTTGTAACGCAAGCCTGCTCCAAGGGTGATATATTTTCTGTTTCCCTTGTTCTGGTTTTCGTAGAAGTACCCAGCTCTAATGGCAAATTGGCGGGCGTACCAGTACTCAATGCCTGTGGCAATGTATATCTCCTGTAACTCTTCCTTAATGCCACCGGGAGCATCGTAGAACGACTGGATCATCCCTTGAACAACGGAAACATTAGGGTCCTTGCCGTCAATAATTTGGTCCTGATTATTGTAAATAGGCGGTGTGGGAACAAGCAGCTTATTAATATCCAAAAGGTACGAGAAACCGTTGTACTGGTCAATGTTTAGCGACACTCTTCCCCCAACACGCATGTTAATGGGAATAAACTCCTTTTGGGGATCCTCATTGTACGATAGCTTTGTCCCAATATTTGAAATATTGGCGCCTAATGCCATTTCGCCAGATTTTCCTGCAAGGTTTATGGCATTTTGGTAGTAAACCGCCAAATCGGCAGCAAACGAAGTTCCCGGTTTACCTGCTCCTGTCCCAGTAGTGGTAAAATTACCGGTTAAATCGGATCGGATGTACCGGAATGCCATTGCCCCTGCAATACGGTCGGAAAACTTGCGGGAGTATGCAAAATCAATGGCAAATTCATTGGGGTTAAAAACCTGGATGAATTCGTTTAAATCATTCCTAAAGGTAATTTCGCCCATGGCGAAGTATGTCAATGAGCCGCTTACGGCTTGCATCTTATCAAACTGGTAGAATCCGGTAAGGTGGGTAAGGTTGATATCGTTTACCAAATTTCTGAGCCATGGGGTGTAGGAGAATCCAATACCCCATTTTTTCCCTTCAATGAATGGGAATTTGGCGGGATTCCAGTGCTGTGAGTTTACATCGGGAACCGATGCCACACCAGCATCCCCCAATGCTGCGCTTCGGGAATCAGGGGCAATGGTTAAAAAGGGTACTGCTATGCGTAACGCATTTAACCCACCCGAAAGCGAGATGGTACTATCGAACTGTGCCTTCAGTAAAGGCTGAATTCCAAAAAAAAGAATTGTTGTAATTCCAAAAAATTTCCTGATCATCAACTTAGCTATTATGGGTTTGCAAAAGTAATACTTATACCGCAGTAATCATTAACGGAATATCACTTTGGTTATTGTTTTCTATCAGCTTAAAGAATTATTATTTTTGTTGCAGCCACTTCGTTTCCTTGAATCGACGATACCTGTAGGCGGGCAAAATATAAGCCTTTGGCCAGCTTAGCTCCGTTAAAGCTGCGGCCATTCCATTCAACAGGACCAATTCTAAATCCTTCGGCATAAATGCTATTTTTAACCATCTCGGCAACCTTGGTTCCGTTAATGCTGAAAATTTCAATTTTTAAATCAAGATTGGTGGCGCTAATATTGGTTTCAAAATAAAATTGGGTTTTATCGGAGACAGGATTAGGAAAGCAGTAGAAGTTTTCAAGCCTAAGGCTGTTATCATCTATAACCCTGAACGACAAGCTGTTC
>JBFXEO010000304.1:0-2742 GCA_050180015.1 Bacteroidales bacterium
TCTTGTGGGTTGATTCCAGCGTTGAGTAGCGTTTTAACCTCATCAATCATCCCGTCCTCTAAACGCTGAGCCAATCGCCTTTTGATACGTTGTATTTCGGTCATTCTATCGTACCTAACGCCAAATATTATGCTGTTTAGCTGCGGAAAGGGGTTGGGATCTACAGGGGTGTTTTTGTAGTATTCTTCAATTTCGATGGCCCTTATGGTGCGCTTACGGGTATCCAAATCGGTTGTGTTGTGTAGCTCTTTGTACGAACTGAGGATATCAGCCAGCTCATCATCCGATTTCTGCCCCAGCTGTTTACGCAATTCGGGGTTTTCAGGAACTGGTATCAGCCTATACCCTTTTAATACCGCTTCGATGTAAAGCCCGCTGCCACCACAAAGTATAGGCTGCACATCTCTGCCTGCAATACCATTGTAAACTTTCAAAAAATCGGCCTGATACTCGTAAACATTGTATTTGCTGCCAGCATCGGCAATGTCGATCAGATGGTAAGGAATCATTTTCCCATTAATAGTGTAATCGGCGTAATCTTTTCCGGTGCCAAGATTCATCCCCCGGTAAACCTGACGGGAATCGGCACTAATTATTTCGCCTCCAATTTTATCGGCAAGATTGGCTGCAAGCGTTGTTTTTCCGCTGGCAGTGGGGCCAACTATGGCCACTATATCATACATTTTATTGGACATCGACGGTAATTTGAACCATTTGCGCGGTAAAATTAGTTAATTTTGCGAATGGTATGAATGCCTGTTGAGTTAATAAGCTATGTGCAGTTTTAGCGTTTAACGATTCACTTTTCATGGTAAAATGGTGCAATTAAGAAGAAATAACCGGCAAAATAGACTGAACCAGTTAAATAAACTTGTTTGGATGGGCCTTGTGTTTTTGATATCAATTTTGATGGTGGTTGCCGCAACTACCAGTTTGTTTACGGAAACACCCTTTAAGCGTGTAAATATATTGTTGGTTGTTGTTGTAGCTCTTGGGCTTACACTTTATATTTACAGTTGGATAAGGTTTTTAAAAAAGAAAGATCGATAATTTTTACTGATAGGAAATGGCAAACGATATAGTTGTAAAAAATAAAAAGGCAACATTCAATTTCGAAATAGTTGAAAAATTCACCGCTGGAGTTGTTTTAAAGGGTACCGAGATTAAATCAATTCGTATGGGCAAGGCAAACTTTGTTGACTCCTACTGCCAGTTTATAAACGATGAGCTTTGGGTTAAAGGTTTGCATATCGCCGAGTATGAATGGGGAACATACAACAATCACGATCCTAAGCAGGACAGAAAATTGCTACTTACCCGTAAGGAGCTTGATAAGTTAAAACGACGTTCTCAGGAAAAGGGACTTACCATAATCGCCCTTAAGCTTTTTGTGAATGATAGAGGCATAGCTAAGGTTGATATTGCCCTTGCGCGTGGTAAGCAGGTACACGATAAACGGGAAGATTTAAAGCATAAGGATGCCCGTAGGGAGATGGACAGGGCGATGAAGAAGTAGCAAGGTATAACGCGAGTTCAACGAAATTAATCTATTGTTTGAAATTCAGATGGCTGTTTTCAGCTAACCCGGCGGGTTTCACTTCCAACCCGACAACTCTTTTTGAATTTCTATACTAAAATCAATCAATACTTTTACATCGTGTTCACAGCTACCAAACCGGATTTACCAATCCCCGTCCTTTAATCAGGTTGTAGATAGATAGGATGATGTAGGTTACAACAAAGCTTAGCCCGGAGATAATGGTTGCAAAAACAAACAGGGCCCCGAATGTTCCTATCCATTTATTTATTCCAACCGCGTAGCTCTCCAGTTTAAAGTAACTCCACCAGTGCCCAAAGTGGCTGCTTACACCCGTGGCCTCAAGCGCAAGGATTATGAGGTTGAATGTCAGGAAAAAGATAACCAACGAAAGCAAACCTTTCCAAGCACCCTTAATATCGGGTGGGCTTAACTCCATGTGCGACGAAATGCACATGGATAAATACAGGAATATCCAGAACTTATAATCAGAAAAGTTGGTTCTGTTGAAAAGCAGGTTAAGCGTGCTTAATGTTGAATCCCGGAGCGAAGTAAATACTCCGCCCCATTCGCCCCGTACTGCTTTAACAAGCACCTTGCTTTGCTGTTCAATAGACAAAAAAACAGATGAATTGTTGGGAACAAGGTAGTATAGAAGCGCGTAAAGCACAAATGCACCAAATACTATTGGCCCGATTCCAATAAAAAAGTTACCTATTCGCTGGTAGGTGCTGTTCGGGTTGTACGAATGGTTGACGTAACCGAGGGTGCCATCGGTTGGGTTGGGGTTGTAAAGTTTTATCTCATCGATTCTATGCCTGAAAAGCAGGCAGAAAATGGCATGGCCCAGCTCATGGATAGGCGTACCAATCCATCCGGTAACTATAACATCGAGCTTGGTACCGGCCGTTTTTACGTATGTTATTCTGGTTAAGCGGGCAACAAGGTATAGAATCAACCCAAAAATAAAAAGCAAGCCCAGCAGCCATGTTAGCTGGCTTATAGTTGTAATAACAACTATTTTCAGAAAGTCGAGAACAGAGTTAATGTCACCCATAGCCCAATGCCGGTTGTTTATAAAGTGCTAAAGTAGAACTTTTTCAGCAAAGGCCTACAGCCCAAGAAAAATATTCTGGTAAACGTGGAAGAACGCCCAGGCTTTTTCGCCCGATTCTTCCACATTAACGCCCGACTTTTTTATGTAC
>JBFXEO010000305.1:0-2729 GCA_050180015.1 Bacteroidales bacterium
TTCAAATGGTCCCAGCTACTGTGAGGTTCAGCCATAGCCATAAGAATCCGGAATGGTAGCACGGTTTGTCAAATTATACTGATAATTTGAAAAATATAATTCAACATTACGTATATGCTTTATGTTGCAGTATATATGAATGCCCAGGTTTTTGTACTGTATCATTCTTTGAAGGGCTAATTGTTCGATTGTAAATATTTATTGGATGGATAAGGTTGGGAGTCGCATTAAGGATAATTTACCTGATGCCTCATCTTTCGATGAGCGGGGCAGTGAATTTCAGGTGTTGAACTCTTTTTTACATAAGGCTGCCATTCCTATTATTATCTGCAAGGATGTTAAAATTTTTGAATGCAATACCAAAGCGCTGGAGCTGTTTGGGGGTACGAGAGACGAGATGATTGGTAGTCTGTTTTTTGACCTTTCCCCCGACAGGCAAGCCGACGGTAGCCTGTCGTCCGAAAAATCTCTCGGGATACTTGAAAGGGTAAAAGGCGAAGAACCTGTCGTTGTAGAATGGGTTTATCAACGACTCGATGGTACCCGGTTCGTTTCCAGGGTTAGCATAAACACATTTACCCTGCATAGTGTATGGTATATTGCTGTGTTTATGGAAAATATTTCTGATTTTAAAAGGAATATTGAGGAGTTATATTCCGATAAAAATAACCTGAAGAATTTACTTGCCTTAAAAAAAGAGGAGCTAACAGAGTTAAACCGTAAATTACTGCTAACAGTTGAAAAGCTGAATGCGAATAATGCAGAGTTGGCCAAAACAAATGAAGAGTTAAGCGAAACGCTAAAAGATTTAAACCGTGAGGTATTCATACGGAAAAAACTTCATGAGCTGCTTATCAGTAATCAGGAAAAATTTAAGAACTTTATTGACCAGTCCGCGGAGGGAATTGCTATTATAGACTCAAGTTTGACAGTAGTGGAATGGAATAGGTCTTTATCGCAGATCACGGGCATCCCCAGCTCCGAAGCAATAAATAGAAAAGTTTATGATATAGATTATATGTCTCTACCGGAGGCGCTAAGGTCGCCACAAAGGTGTCAGGGCATTAAGGATGAGATGGAGCATCGTGTCAAAGAATTGCTTGAACGGCAGGAGGCTATAACCATCGAAGGGGAAATCCAGCATACAAGCGGCGAGTTAAGGTATATATCGGTTGTTCTATTTCAGGTAAAATTATCGAAAAATTTTTTGATTGGCCGGCTGGTTAGGGATGTAACCCAGTTTAAACGATACAGAGAAACCCTCGAAGAAAATTTAAGCGAAAAGTCTGTAGAAATCAGCAAAATATCTGATAGATACCTTGAGATATTCAACAATACCAGCGATGGTATTGCCATCGTTTCCTCTGACTTTAAGCTGCTACAGGCTAACCCTGCCTTGGAGAAAATGCTCATCCGCAAGTTTGATGAGCTTACAATAATAGATTTTTTTTGATAACGTTCCCAAGAATTATCATTCGGTGTTGCGGAGCGCCCTAAAAATGATATCGCAGGGACAAATCCCTAAAAATATTGAGGTTGAGTTTATTAACTCGTTGGGTAAAATAATTACCGTAGAATTTAGCGCCAACTTTATAGATTATCACAAGGAAAAAGCTATTATATCGATAATCCGCGATATTAGCGAACGGCGTGAAATGGAAAAGTTGATACTCCGAACTACCATAGAAGCAGAGGAACGGGAGCGGAAACGGTTGGCAGCAGATTTGCACGATGATATTGGCCCCCTGCTGGCCAGCTTAAACATGTATGTTTCAATTTTACAGCAAAGGTTACGGGGCTCAAGCAACTCGGATATAATCGAAATCATTATCAATCTCATTAAGAGCTCCATAGAAAATGTTAGAACAATATCAAACAACATAAGCCCACACCTGATTGAGCGATACGGATTAATCTCGGCAATTGTTGCCGAAATTGAAAACTATAAAATGCTGTTGCCCATAATATTAAATACAAATATTGAGGGTTTGCGATTTACGGGGCAGGTAGAAATTATAATCTATAGAATTATTAAAGAACTTATAAATAACACGCTCAAGTATGCCAATGCCAGTAGGGTGGATTTAACAATTAAGTACCGGCAACCTAAGCTGTTGATTGATTATGCCGATGATGGTGTCGGATTTGATTTGGAAACCCTGCCGCTAGCCAAGGATACCGGGCACGGCTTAACCAATATTGACAGTAGAATTAGAAGTATTAACGGCAGCTACTCGATTGAAACATCAGAAGGGCGGGGAATTTTATTTAAACTGGAGATACCTGTTACTGTAAAATAGTATTTGAAGATGAAAAAAGCAATTATTGTTGATGATCATAAAATATTTAGGGAGAGCTTGGCCTACCTGCTTGCGAACCAAACTAACCTTGAAGTCTTGGCCCAGGCAAACAACGGCCAGGAATTCGTAGATATCCTTAAATTGGAAAAACCCGACATTGTGCTCCTGGACATCGAAATGCCCGTTATGGATGGTATTGAGGCAACCCGTCGGGCAATTTCTATGTACCCCGATATTAAAATACTGGTACTTTCGATGCACAACGACGAGGAATTCTATAGTTCAATGATAGATTTGGGCGTTAAGGGGTTTATTCTGAAAGAGGCAGATTCTTTGGAGGTGAAAAAGGCAATAGAAGAAGTGCTCGGCGGTAGCCTGTACTTTTCGCAGGATTTGTTGATTAATTTGCTGAAAAAACGTAAGGATACG
>JBFXEO010000306.1:0-2705 GCA_050180015.1 Bacteroidales bacterium
GGTTATTGGAATGGAAAATGCCAGCCCTGCCCAACTTTTACAGCGCGTACTCGAGGGTAAACTCGGACTCGATCCTAACGATAAGGATATGATTGTAATGCAGCATATATTCGATTACGAGTTGAACGGTAAAACGATGAAAAAAAAATCATCGCTGGTGATAATCGGAAAGGACACCGTTCATACGGCAATGTCCATTACCGTTGGAACACCACTTGCCATTGCCGCAAAATTACTAATGACAGGCAAAATTAAAGAGCATGGCGTTATTGTTCCAACGAAACCAGAGTTGTACAATCCTATTCTAAACGAACTTGAAGAGTACGGCGTAAAGTTTATTGAAGAGGAAAAAACTTCAAGCTGACCTAAACCGGGGCCAGGATGAATTATATAAAAAAACTCTACGTTAATATGTAGAGTTTTTTACGTTTTAAAAGTAACAGGCTTTACCATAGACCTTATTAAATTTTTACTTTTGCGTTACGACAAAATTCGAAGAGTATGACATTAATCAAATCCATATCGGGAATTAGGGGAACCATAGGCGGTTCCGTTGGTGATAGCTTAACTCCCGTTGATATTGTAAAATTCACATCGGCTTATGCGCAGTGGCTAAAGTTGCGTAATCCTGAGAAAAAATGCAAAATCGCAGTTGGCCGAGATGCGCGAATATCGGGCGAAATGGCCAACAGCATTGTAGTGGGTACGCTGATGGGGTGTGGTATTGACGTGCTGGATTTGGGTTTGGCAACCACCCCAACCGTTGAAATGGCCGTTATTCATGAAAAAACCGATGGCGGAATTATCCTTACCGCAAGCCATAACCCACGTCAGTGGAATGCGCTAAAGCTGTTAAACGAAAAGGGCGAATTCCTGTCCGATGCCGATGGACAAGAAATTTTGGGTTTTGCGGAGCAGGAAACATTCTCGTTTGTGGAGGTTGACCACCTTGGAACCGTTGAAGAGGGGTATTCCTTTGTCGATGAGCATATCAACAAAATACTTCAACTGAAATATGTTGATACTAAAGCCATAGCCAGGGCCAATTTCAACGTTGCCATTGATTGTGTAAACTCGGTTGGAGGAATTGCACTTCCGCGTTTACTTAAAGCGCTTGGTGTTAACAATGTCATTGAACTCTATACCGACCCCACGGGCGACTTTCCGCATAATCCAGAGCCACTTCCAGAGCACCTGCACGAAATATCGAAAGTGATAAAAGAGCAAAAAGCCGACGTGGGTTTTGTGGTTGACCCCGATGTGGATCGTTTGGCAATTGTGAATGAGGATGGAAGCATGTTTGGCGAGGAGTACACCCTTGTTTCGGTTGCCGATTACGTTCTGGGCCTCAGCGCCGGAAACACCGTTTCAAACCTTTCCAGTACTGCCGCATTACGCGATGTAACTCAGAAATACGAGAAAGAGTATTTTGCATCGGCAGTGGGAGAGGTTAATGTTGTAACCAAAATGAAGGAGGTAAATGCAATAATTGGCGGCGAAGGAAATGGTGGTGTCATTTTACCCGAACTACACTATGGGCGCGATGCTCTTGTGGGTATTGCAATATTCCTGTCACAGCTTGCCCGTTGGGGCAAAAAATGCTCGGAGCTAAGGGCTACCTATCCCAACTACTCCATATCAAAGAATAAGATTGAACTCAAAACAGGAATGAACCCCGACGATGTTTTAGCAAAATTACTTGCACAGCATCAGCATTTAAAGGTAAACACAGCCGATGGTTTACGTATTGATTTTAAAGAAGGGTGGGTACACATGCGCAAATCGAATACCGAGCCAATTATCAGAATTTATGCGGAGAGCAGTACTGCCGAGAAAGCAAACGAGCTGGCAGCGGAGATGATAAATCAAATTAAGGGATTATTTGGAATTTAGTACCAAATTAGACAAAAAAGGGGGAAATTTAAAATCCCCTTTTTCTGTTCCAATATCGCCAACGGTGCAGGATGTGAATGTATTTCTAGTCTTTCTGCCGATAATATGCGATCTTCGAGGTAAATACCCATTATATCGAGTTACTTAAATTAATATGTGATGGCTATACAAACCCTGAAATAGCCGAAAAAATTTTCTGGGGTGTTGAAACAATAAATAGTTACAAAAAATCTCCTCTTCAAGTTGAATGGTCGCAATACTGTTGTTCTTGTAAAAATAGCAATGGAGCAGAAACTTGTATAGGATGTTAGTTTTTACGATATGCCACCCAATAAATAAGGGGAACTATGTATAGGCTAATAAGCGTTCCGATAGTCATGCCAGCAATTAGTGTAATAGCCATTGGTTGCTGAAGTTCAGATCCTAAATCATTGCCGAAGAGAATTGGAACCAATGCAAGTACGGTGGTTAAGCTGGTCATAATAATTGATTTTAACCTTCGTGTACCTCCTTCCGCAATAGAGTCTAATGTATTCTTTCCTTCTCTTCGAAGTCGGTTTATAGTATCAATCTTTAAGATAGAATCGTTTACAACAATACCTCCCATTACTATTACACCAATTAGGCTCATAAGATTTATACTACCGCCAAATATCCAAAGAATTATTAATGCACCGCCAATATCAATTGGGAGTTCTATTAGTATGATGAGCGGTTGCCAAATAGACTCAAACTGGGCTGCAAGTACAAAATAAAGGAGCATAATGGAAACAAGCAGTACGCCGACAAGTTCCCAAACCATTTTTTTTGAA
>JBFXEO010000307.1:0-2705 GCA_050180015.1 Bacteroidales bacterium
CTGTGTTGATGTGGATGGTTGACGGTTGATGGTTGATAGAAGTTAGTTGTTCGTTGTTAGTTGTTCGTTGATAGTAAAACAGGCGATTTAAGCCCGAAATTTGGAATCTGGAACCCATCGACAAGCACTTCGACTGACTCAGTGTAACACTCAGGGCAAGTCTGGAATCTGAAATCTGAAATCTGAAATCTGGAATCTGGAATCTCTAACCTTGAACCTTGAACCTTGAACCTTGAACCTCGAAATAGTTTTTTGCCTTTTGATTTGAGCGTAGGGTAACCACATCGTGGCAAATGGACAACTTATGTCTGACTTGCTATAAGGCAAATTTGTTTTTTGCTGGTATTTATTTGGGTCAGGAGACTACGCTTAGCACAGGGGGCTTTTGAGCTATTACTCTAACGGTAGTGCATTTTGTTAATTTTATATTTTCTACCTTTATTTTTTCCCTCAACTTCTAAAAGTCCAAGTTCTACAAACTTAGCTAAATATTTTTTTACGCTAATATCGGATTTGTTCGTCAATAATTGTGCACGATAGTTGGTTATTTCGCCGTTTTTGTCAAGATAACCTGCTATTTGTTCTAAAAATTCCAGCTCGGTTTTTGATAACTTATCGGTATTTATATCGGTAAATATATCGGTAATTATTCGAATAGGCAATTCTTCCAATGCTTGCAAAAAAGCACTGAGCATAAACTCAATAAAAGAGACAGAATCTCCTGATTTCTGTGAAATTGCCAAAGCATTATAATAACCTTGCTGATTTTCATAAACTACCGTTTCAACTGGCAACCATGCAAAAAGTTCGTTCCACTTGGAAAGAATGAGTGTCTGCCAAAGTCGCCCAATTCTGCCATTACCGTCTATGAATGGGTGGATAAATTCAATTTCATAGTGAACAATAGAACTTTTGATAAGCGGGTGCACATCTGTTTTCTTTGCCCACGAGAATAAATCTGTAACTAATTGTGGAACAAATTGATAATTCGCTCCTGCGTGAACAAGTTGAGTTCCCTCAAATATACCAACTCCCTGTGAGCGAAAATGTCCCGCGTCTTTCACTAGTTGCGTGGTCATATATTGGTGGGCTTTCAAAAAATCTTTAACTTTGTAAGGGTCATATTCAAGTAAATGCTCATAAGTCTGATAAGCATTTTTCACTTCTTGAATTTCGTGTGGAAGTCCTAAAACTCGCTTACCTGCAATAATATCAGTAACTTGACCGAGTGTAAGTGTGTTATTTTCAATCGCCAAAGAAGATTGAATGGAACGCAGGCGATTGATTTTTCGCAAACGCAAATTGCGACTATATTCGCCTGCACCTCTTATTTCGCCAAGTTTTTCGGCAATTCGTGCAACTAAATCAATAGTTTTTGTGCTGATTGTATATGTTGGAACATACATTTATTTTGAATTTTGTCAATGTACAAAATTACAAAATATTAGATTCTCATTACAAATGCAACTTTTGGGGAAAGTATATTAAGGAGCAAAAGAATAAAATAATTTTTCAGGAATGAGAGAGAAAGGAATACCCCATGCTAAGCGCAGTCTCCTGACTATGCTTGCTTAAATTCAGAACTCCTGACTTAACAGCAAAATAAAATGTCGCAAGTTTACATATAATTACGAATTACGAATTACGAATTACGAATTAGAGTTCATAAAGTTAAAAGGAAAAAGAGAAAAATAAAAGGCATTTATAAACTCTATATTCTAAATTCAAAACAATATGATTTATTAGAAAAGACAGGATAAGTTTTGATATTGTGATTTTGAATTTTGAAATTGTTTAGGATTTAGTACTTTGGATTTAGGATTTTAGACAAAAATGCGTCAGTTTATTTTACGATGAAAATTTTATAAAACATTGATTCTCAAGCATGGGGTAGGAGGTCTGAAATTGAGTATTCCAGACCAAAAACAACTACCAGCAAATAACATGCTTTACCTTACGGCAATATAGTTTCAAACTCTTCTTTAGCCACAACGAATTTACCCTACGCTCAAAACCATATGCACAAAGCTACGCCGTGAAAAGATGTAGTGCCTAAGCGCATAGCCTGATACGTTCTACTATTGGATGTCACATAAATCATTTTATGAATCTACCATCATCTTTTGTTGAGGGAAGTTTGTTCACATTTTTTTCAAGCCATCCAATTTTTTCTACTTCTCTCATGTCGAATTCTGGTACATAAGGTTTTATATCCAAAAGAGGAGAACCATCTAAGATGTCTAAATCTTGAATATGTAGTATATTCTCTTCAATTTTGACAAGTCGCACCACTGAAATTCCGATAGGATTTGGTCTGCTTGGCCCTCGTATGGCAAAAACCCCATGCACTTCGCCATCCATAAATGGCCTCACCCTTAAGGAAGCCCTTTTGGATAAATGGAAATGATATACCAAAATGATGTGAGAAAAGTCTTCTAAATCTTTTAAGCCATCGGTATATTCTGGGAATAGCTCGACTGTTCCCTCAATATTTTTAGCACCTGAAGGTTGAATAGGTGTTCCTTTAGGTTTTTTGAATGGAGAATGAACAACTCCGATTGGCTTGTATTTTATCTCGTCCATAATTCTAATTCTTTAGGTATGCGATTCTCAATAACAGTTATGTTTACGTAACGTGCCGAAGTACGGGATAGAGTCTATATTTACCAGTTAGTAAACTTTACCCTTAACCATTAACTCTCTCC
>JBFXEO010000308.1:0-2696 GCA_050180015.1 Bacteroidales bacterium
AGAAAATTAGGCATGTATTGAGCAGGAAAAATACCATAATGAGGATATTCTTATCCACGAGTTTGCCCATGCTATGCACGGGCTGGCCATCATGTATATCGACACATCTTTTAACTCAACCCTACAGCAATACCTGGATTTGGCGAAAGCTGAAGGGAAATGGCTAAACACTTATGCCGGAACAAATATCTGGGAGTATTTTGCCGAGGGGGTACAGGATTGGTTCAACGTAAACGGCGAGGCAGTTCCCGGAAACGGAACCCATATATGGGTAAATACCCGCAAAGAATTGGAAGAGTACGATCCCCGGCTTTACAATTTGCTTGGCAAATGGCTACCCGATGAGTACGGAGATGTCAGCTGCCATGTTCATCCGTAAATGCTAAAGAAGGGTGTCCATTTTTTTGACACCCTTCTTTGTACCTACTCGCTTGTCATTATAAACAACGGCTGCATTTCGAAACTCTTGTAAAAAGGTCTTAACCGATCTGTATTGTAATACCTGCCAATGTTTACAACCTTTTTCTTGCTAACCACAACGTCAATTGGAACATCGTCGTAACGGCCATTCTTAAGGACTACCAACCGCCCATGTATTCCCTTGAGAATTAAATCGAGAGCTAAATTCCCAAAAGCCATTGGAACAATGGAATCTATGGCATCGGGCTCCCCCCCGCGTACAAGGTAGCCCAAGTTTTGGCTGATAATGTTTACAGTTTTACCGTTATTAAACTTCGCTGAAAGTTCCTTGATTTGCCTGGAAACAATATCTCCTATTCCCCCCAGCTTGGCATGTCCATAGGCATCGCGCTCGGTACCCTGAATGGACATTTGCTCCATCCCTTCGAAGGTTGCACCCTCGGAAACGAGCAGGGTGGAATACTTGCTGGGGTTACGGTTCCTATCATCGATAAGTAGTTCGGTTAGCCGCTCCATATTGAACTTAAACTCGGGGATAACGCACCTGTTGGCAACCCCCGCCATTGTAGGAAGCATCGCGGTAAATCCGGCATAGCGGCCAAAAACCTCCATTATCAGTATTCGCTCATGCGAACCAGCTGAAGTTCTAAGCATATCGGTTAGGGCAATGGTGCGGGTAACGCATGTGCTAAAGCCGATACAGTAATCGGTTCCGGGAACATCGTTATCCATCGTTTTAGGAATTGCTATTACCTTAAAGCCCTCCTGGTACAACCGAACCCCGTAGCTTAAAGTATCGTCGCCGCCTATTGGGATTAGGTAATCAATTCCCAGGAATGCCAAATTCTTTATTACATCGGGCGTTAAATCGTTAATTGCCTTGCTATATTTTGCTTTTAAATTATCAGGAACACTCTCCTTGGCCACCTTGGCCGGATTTGTCCGGGATGTATGAAGAAACGTTCCTCCGGTACGGAATGCCTTGTTTACCCGCTCTTCGGTTAAAACCTCGAAGCAGTTGCTGTTATCTGCTTCCTTTTCCCTGATTATTTCAATAAGGCCGGCCCACCCACGCCGGAGCCCTATAACACTAAAGCCTTCACGTAACGCACGGATTGTAATGGCCCTGATTGCAGGATTTAAACCCGGGACATCGCCCCCGCCGGTGAGAATGCCAATTACAGGTTTTTCTTTGACAACGTTTTCCATAACATCAAAAATTAGATTAACCATTAAAGTTACATTTCGTGCAATAATATGTCAAACAATAACCAAAAATTTTTCACCGGCGAATATGCAAATGAAAAAAATCCGGACATCTGTTGAAAATGTCCGGATACTTTGCCTCTTGTAAGCCCAAATACTATTCCTCGTTCTCTTCGCCTGTTTTCATCAACGTAATATTGCCATACTTTGCCCGGATGTAAACCTTTGCGCTGGCCGACCCGGAAGTGCCTACTACTCCATCGATTTGTGTGCTTGTATTCCCTTCAATCCTGTTTACTTTTGATTTAGAAGCATCGAACCGGATGTTACCGTACGATACAACGGCATCGATACTATAGGCTGCCTTACCGCTTACACCGGCCTTAAGCCCGGTGTACGAGCCGTTGAATTCAATGCTTTCGAAATTATCGGCAACGTTGGTAATTTTAATATCGCCGTACTTTGTGGTAAGGTTAATCTTTTTTGCCAGGTCGTTGATATTTATGACGGTATAGCCAGATTCGCCTATGATGTTGGCAATGGAGCCTAGGTTGTAGGTATCGTACTTGGAATCTATTACTATTGAATTAACCTTATCAACGGTAACCTTGGAATACTTGGAGAGCAGTACCAGCGCGCGGGCCTTGTCTATTTTTATATTTCCATACTTAATTTCAACCTTGAGCCAGTTGGCATCGCCAATATTGGCGTTCCCGTAACCAACAACAAGGGTATTAAGGGTTTCGGAATCGCCACGCTCCAGCTTGTTTACCCTAATATTGCCGTACTTTAGGTTGACCAGGACTTTACCGGATAGTTCATTTATAAAGATATCGCCATACTTATTATTCAGCTCAACCTCCATACTTTTAGGCATTTTAACCAAATAATCGATACTCAAATCGTCGTTAGATATGGAGGAGAATAGCCTTTTATTGGCCCTCATTATATCCTCATCGAAGCTTGTTATGGCCGATACAGCATTGTCGGATTCCGAAAACTCTATATCAATGGCATTGAGCATGGTTTTTGCCTTTTCGTCATTTGGGTTATCAACCTTAACCTCAACG
>JBFXEO010000309.1:0-2692 GCA_050180015.1 Bacteroidales bacterium
CGGTGTGGGCAAGCTGGGAACTTTCTGCAATAGACAAAAATTGGAAAAAGCCTTACGGGAGAGAAAGACATACTTACTACCGGGAGGATAATCAACTAAAGTATATAGTTGATAGAAAAAATGAGAACGGTGACGACTCAGCCAGTACATACTTTAATTTAAAGACATCTAAAATAGAAGCAGTGGTTGATCCGTACTGGTTCACCTATACCGGCAGTCAAAAACAGGTTTTGGAAACCAGCGTTTGCGTACCCCTTATAAAGGATGGCAATTTTGTGGGACTATTCGGGTTCGACTTTGAACTCACACGTTACCAGGATTATATAAACAATATAAAGCCTTACGAGGACAGCTACGCCATGCTAATTTCACAGAATGGAACTGTTGTTGCCCATACAAATATTCAAAATACCGGTTCTGCAATAGATAGCTTATACCGTAACGAGAACAAGCTGTATAAAATTATTGAAAAGCTGGATAAGGGAGAAAATTTTTTCATATCGTTCAATGATTCCACTACAGGTAGAAAATACTATGCGTCATTTTCATCATTTAAAATTGGTAGTTCACCCAACTCCTGGACATTGGCAATTGTCGCACCCCAGGATGTTATAGTGAGAGAGGCAAATGAAGTTACCAGCAAATCAAGAACTGTTATTATACTAGGATTAGTTGTGCTAGCCCTGGTAGTATGGTTTATTGCCTATAATATCACGCGGCCTATAGTAAAAATAACCCAAGTATTACGTGAACTTGCCAGCGGGCAAATCGACCCATCCAAAAAAATAGTGATCAATACAGGTGATGAAATTCAGGATATTGGAAATTCTGTAAATATCCTAATAGACAGCTTATACAAGACAACAAACTTTGCCAAGGAAATAGGTAAAGGCAACATGACTGTTTCGTATAGCAAATTAAGTGACAAGGATGTGCTTGGCGAAGCCCTGCTCGAAATGCGTAAAAGTTTGGAACATGCAAAAGGGTTGGATGATAAGCGTAAACTTGAAGAAGAAAAAAATAGATGGGCGAATGAGGGCGTAGCAATGTTCGCCGATATACTGAGAAAGAATACCAGCAATATATCCGAATTTACCTATGAAGTGATACATAATTTAGTAAAATATGTAGGCGCCAGCATCGGTGCATTATTCCTGTCAGATACAGAAAACAATGAGAAATATTTTGAATTGGCAGCAAGTTTTGCCTATGAGCGCCGAAAATACGGGGAAAAAAGGATTAATTACGGGGAGGGTCTCATCGGTAGATGTGCCAAAGAGGGGGAAACTATTTACATGACAGAACTACCCAAAGACTATATCAGGATTGCGTCGGGGCTTGGCGATGAAAGTCCTTGCTGCCTACTCATTGTTCCTCTAAAACTTAACGATGAAATATTCGGTGTTATAGAGATGGCCTCATTTGAAATTTTAGAAGACCATAAAATAAAGTTTGTTGAAAAAATTGGAGAAAGCATAGCTGCAACTATTTCAAATGTTAAGGTAAATATTCGTACCGCTAAACTTTTGGAAGAATCCAAGGTGAAATCCGAAGAGCTAGCCTCGCAGGAGGAAGAAATGCGCCAAAACATGGAGGAGCTACAGGCCACGCAGGAAGAATCGGCACGTAAAACAGCCGAGATGGAAAGCCTAATCAACGCGCTTCACTCATCAAGCTATGTTATTGAGTACGATATAAATGGTAGAGTTATGGCCGTTAATCAGGCATACCTATTGCTAACCGGACAGCCAGAAAAAGAAGTAATAGGAACTCGCCATTCCGACAATTTGGAACTTACCGAGGCGCAAAAGGCAAACTACCAAAAATTCTGGAAAGATTTACAGAATGGAATTGTTAAAAAAGAGACCAACAGGGTAAACGTTGGAGGCAAAATTTACACTTTCATTGAAACCTACTCGCCGATATACAATGAAACCCGCCAAGTGGTAAAAATTCTGAAAATAGCCCATAATGTAACTGATTTTATTGACGAAAGTAAGAACCCAAAAAAAAATCTCTCATAAACTGGGTAGATGAAAATACTGGGGTTCCCGGTATTTTTGTTTAACTTTAAGTTTTACATAGGCATGAAAAAAAGTTTTACTGTAGCATAAAAACTTTTTTTTCCATCAGATCACGCTCCCTGATAACTAACAGCTAAAAATTGAAAAGCCATCATTGTTCAATTACTCTGAAATTTCCAGCTGAGGTCGTCCTTTTCGGTACCCCGTTACTTTGCAATTAATAGTTTGACCTTTCAAATAGACCTTATTGGGTAGTTTTACACCGCATTTCCTGTTGCTAACATCAAGGACTTCGGCAATAATAACTGTATCGTTTTCAATATCGGTTATTTCTTGGAAGCCCTCTACTTTAAATTTGTAAATATCCCCGATCGTGTAATTAGGGTTTATAGGTTCAATTTTTGCTGAACCATCAGGATTTGACCCTAAATATTTACATGAAACGATACCTCCAACCTTAAACCCATAACCCTTGTAGTGTTTAACCTTTAGTAGGCCAAAACAATCATTATTAATCTTTAGTTTGAAAAATTCCTCACCATTTAAAGTAAAAATTTCTGAAATCAAAGCGCAGATTGAGCCATCCACCTCTATATTTTCGTCACAATTGGTTGATATATTGGGCAATGCTAACACTGGCTTCCCTTTCTTAGTATTAATTACTTTTA
>JBFXEO010000310.1:0-2683 GCA_050180015.1 Bacteroidales bacterium
ATTCTGAGATTTGTCCCCGAAGGTTGATTTGGTTTTGCTGAACTTCATCATGTAGCCGTTTCCCCTGCTTGGTTTTAAGCTCTGCCTCGAATGATGCAAATTTTTGTTCGCGGGCTGCCAGCAAAACACTCTCATCAACCATTAGAAAGTCGTAAAGCCTTAATTTGCGTAAATCCAGCTCAGTGTAGCCCGATAGTTTCTGTAGGGCTGGGTTAAATATCATTGGGGTGCCAGCCTGATGGATGTAAATACCGTCGGCAGTGGCGAGGTAGAATTGGTTTAAGCGCTCTTCGCGCTCATCCAGCTGCTTGGAGGTGTGTTTTAGCTGCATTATTAACCGGTGGTAGGCGTTACCCAGCCATCCAACTTCGTCTTGGCTGCTGAATGTCCGAATCGGTTCGTACTGCCCGGTCTCCGAATTTTTTATGGTAAGCTTTAACGACTCAAGGGGTTTTGCTGCGCGTTTTACCATGTAAATATTGAGTAGCACCAGCACTACAAGTATGGCGAACCCTGTGAGTGTAATTTGAATGGCAATTTTGGTCAGGAGAGCATGCTCCCCACTTAAATCTTTTTTTACGGTTAAGAGGAGATTCGCGTCGGTTAATTTAACCGGGTGAGTAGCAAAAAGTGAATCGTTTTTTACGTTCGATATGGATTTTACCTTTTTCGTTGAGGAGATGGTAACCGTTGTCCCATCCTTAAAGCGGTGTTGGCAGTTAATTAAACTTTTCAGGGTGTTGCTGGTAATTTCCAGTTTACATAACACTACGGAGTTGGTTGAAATGATAGGAACAATTATGTGCGCTGATTCGATGATCGAAGAGTCTTTCCCGTAGCTGAGGCTAATTTTAGGAGTACTGTTAATCTTGGCGTTATTATTATTTTTGGCTGTACTTAAATTACGGTAAGTAACAGATAAGGTGTTGTCGGGAGTTCCGGAGAATGATACTTCGCAGCTATTTAGGCAGATTGTAAATTTGCTGTAGCAGCCTTTAGCCTTCAGCAGGTTGGTGACCGCTAGTTTGCCGGGGAAATCATTGGCATTTAATGTACGGCTCGTGTCAACTAATTCACTGGCAAGTTGTTCTATTTCATCATTCTGTGACAATACCAGAATATCGTTAATGGCATTTTGGAAAAAGTATTCAAGCTGCATACTTTTTTCGCTTGCAAGGCTTGTTAATTCCAGGTAGGTATGCTTTGCAATGTATCGGTCAATTATTGCAAGGGTAAAACAGCCGAATGCACCAAAACCAACCAGGTAAATGGGCACTGTAAGCCGAATAATCTTTAACCAGTAGTGTTTTACTTTGTTCATTATAAAACGGCCACGTAAACTTTTGCTCGGTAATTTACATATTCTGATTATAATTTTTAGCTATATTGTTGGAAACTGTTTGAGTTTTTTATTTGGATGTATAGTCTGATCTTTTGGAGAGAATATCTTTGCAATAATTTGTAGTGTTTATTAAATGATAATATACCATGATGGAACAAAATTACACCGAAGGAACAGTTTTTAATGGCGCTGACTTTAAGGAGGTTCCTTTGGCAAAGGGCGAATATGAATGTTGCCGCTTTATTGGCTGCGATTTTTCAAACTCGGACATTTCGGAGGTTAAATTTTTGGATTGTGAGTTTGCAGGTTGTAATTTAAGCTTGGTTAGGTTGGATGAAACCGTATTCCGCGATATAAAATTTGTTGGCTGTAAAATGTTGGGGCTTCGCTTTGACAGCTGCAACAAATTTGGATTTTCGGTTAGTTTTGAGGATTGTTTCCTTAGCCATTCTTCGTTTTATGCAACAAAAATCAGAAGCACAACTTTCAGAAATTCCCGGCTGCAGGAGCTGGACTTCACAGAGTGTGATTTAACCGGAGCCCTGTTTGACAATTGTGACCTGACGGGGGCCGTTTTTGACAATACAATTATCGAAAGAGCAGATTTCCGAACTTCGTTTGGGTATGCCATCGATCCTGAAATAAATCGTATGAAAAAGGCAAAATTTTCACTATTTGGATTGGCGGGATTACTGGGGAAGTATAACATTGATATTGAAAACGTTAGTTAGCATGCAGCCGTCAATACCTTTTAGCATAGTTGAAATTGAACCCAAGAGTTACCACATTTTGGTAAATGCCCGTATTGGCGATACTCCTGTAAAATTTATAGTAGATACGGGCGCTTCGCGTTCCGTATTCGACAGGGAATTCGATTCGGGTATCAGAATCGATGGGATTGACGATTCCGTTGCAGTTGGCTTCATGTCGGACCATGTTAGCATTGAGTTGGCGTTAATGCCGGAATTTAGCATCGAGGGCGAACGGTTTGATAGCTTTCCTGTTGCGCTGGCCGACCTAAGTTCGCTCAGGGAGTTTTATGCCAACGTTACCGGCTTAAACATTGCCGGTTTGTTAGGTTGCGATTTTCTGGTAAATAACGTAACCCGTATCAACATGCGGACACGAAAATTTTTTCTGAAAAAACGGGTTTAACGTGTCTTTTAATAAACTAAAATTACAGGGAGTTGAGGGAAGTAAAAGAAAATTGATGGGGGTGCTGATTTCTTAAAAAATATCCGGTGATAGCATTACGGTACAGCTGAATGATTTGCACCAGACGTAAAAGCTAATGAGAAAATTGGCTCTTTGATCGTTAACTCGTTATGCTTCTGTTCCCCT
>JBFXEO010000311.1:0-2683 GCA_050180015.1 Bacteroidales bacterium
TTAGCAGGGTCGTTCTCGTTAACAATATACACACCGCCCTGAATTGAGCCGGTATAACTCACAAGATTTTTTACGATAAGGTAGGAAAGCTCCGATATATTATCGTTGTGCTGTCGAAGTACCTCGCCAAACAATGCCATCCCTTCGGTTGCCCATATCTGCTGCTTTTCTTCTTCCTTGCGTTTTTCTTCCTGCTCACGGGCTTTGATTAGGCTGCGCTGCATCTCAATAAGGGCCTTTCCCAGCTTATCGTTACTGCTAAGCAGCTGGAAATCGGCATCGAGCTTGCCCTCACCAATTTCTCTGGCAAATTTTTCGGTGTAGTTTAAACCATCAATCAGCTTGTTGGCCGACTTCGACATATCCTCCAGCTCATCGCCTGTATGGATGTATATCTTTTTATTTACATCGATATCGCCTTCGGATATACTGTTTAACAGCGCTGTTGTACGTTTTATGGGTTTCGAAATCTTAACCGCTATGTACCAAATGGCAATTGCCTGAAGTATAATACCCAGAATGAAAACCATGATGGTTAATAGCACCGATTGGCGGGCATCGCTGATAATCACCGACATGGGTATGGAAAGTATGAGTCCCCAGGCATTGGGCGATTCACCTGGCTGTATGAGGGTTAGAATGTTCAGGTATTCCTCACCATTGCTGTCGGAAAAAAATGCCAGGTTTTGTTTATCCCTTACTTTTTGGGTAATGGCAAACCTATTCTCCAGTTCAGGGTAAACATTTGCAAAAAACTCCCTGGCATTTTCAGGGTTGGAATCGGCAATTATACGGCCATCGCCGGCAATCAGGCTTACATTTGTTCCGGGGTAGGGTTTAATCTTTTCAATATCTGCCTGAAATTTTTCCAGGGATATATCAACCCCTCCCAATCCTGCAAACCTATCCCCAACCCGAATGGGCACGCTAAGGCTGGTTGCCAGCACCTCTTTGCCTCCATACTGAAATGTATAGGGATCGATGAGCATCTCACAATTACAGGTTTTAGATTCGTAATACTCGCTTGTTACAATATCGCCTGTAACGTTTTTATGCTCGATATCGATACCCACCTGCCCTCCATTCAGGTAAGCAGAAACCGATCGGCGTCCATAATCTTTTGTGTAACCCGGGCGAAAAGCAAAGTACTCAACAGAAAACCATATTGTAAGGTATCGAGGATTATTGACAACCTGATTTCTAAGAATATTAATAAATATTGAATCGAGGGTTACGGTGTCGAACAATGGGTATATGTTGAGGGCGTTTGCCAACGCTCTGGAGAATCCCATATCCATATCGAGCTCTGACTTTAAGCGGTATGCTGATTTTTGGGCTTCGGCCTGGGCAATTTTAAGGGCATTATCGCGAGCCATACTATTTACCCTGATGCTGATGAAAAAACCAATAACAAGCATAACGGCAGCCGTGGTGGCTAAAACCCAAAGCAGAAGCTTTGCTCCTATTCGCATTCTAACGCTGCTTACATTTAAATTGAATTTTCCTATTTTCATTTACTCAATTTTTTTATAGGGGATTATACTTTTACTAACCAAAACGTTAGGTTTACAAAGGCTAAAAATACGAAATTGTTTTAGCACAAAGCAACTTTTTTAAATTCATATTAGCAATTCCCGTAAAATTTATTTTCAGTATAATATTTTTTGGTATATTACGACGAATAGAATTGCTCAATGCTATGAAATCAATTCATCACTATAAGCTCATCATCTTAATCCTGCTCTTATTGGTGGGTATTTGCTTCAATGCGCATACCCAATCGGTCGATAGCCTGTTAAAACAATCGGATTACTACCGGACGGTTAACCCCGATTCCGCAGTAAACTTTGCCAGGCAAGCTCTTGCCCGGGTTGATGTTAAAAATCAACCCGAGACAGCAGCAAGAGTTTACTTCAGCTTGGGCTATGCATACTATAACCGCAACGATTTTGAGCTGGCCCTTGAGCACTTCAATAAATCGCTTAATCTTGCAGAGCTATCGAACAACCTTCAGCTGCAGGCATTACTCCACAACCGCATTGGAAATGTTTACCAGCTAAAAAGCTACTACAACCAAGCCATTGATGAGTATAAAAAGGCACTGGACCTGAACTATAAAACTGGTAGTAAGGTAGAAATTGCCCGCACTCTGGTGAACATTGGAACAGTATTTTCCATAACTGGCAACTTTTCCATAGCGTTGCAATACATGCTCGATGCGTTAGAGATATTTGAGCAATCGGGCGAAACCGAAGGAACAGCCTGGACGTCGTTAAGCATTTCGCGCCTGTTTAGCCGTTTGGAAATAAATGAAAGAGCCCTGCAATATGCCGAAAATGCCTTGAACCACTATCGCAGGTTGGGCAACCAAACGGGAATCACTCTGGCACAAACCGAACTGGCAAATATTTTCTACCACACCGGTATGCACGATAAAGCCATGGATTTACTGGATCAGATTATTGATGAGAACTCACGCACCCGCAACATACATGCCCAAGCTGCAAACTACCTGCTAAAAGGAATTATCTACTTCGACAAAAAACTCTTTGATAAATCGGAGCACTACCTCAACCTTTCCCTTACGTTGAAGCAGAAGGTAAACGATAGTATCGATATGGCAAAGCTAAACCGGTACTTAGGCGAAATTGAACTCCAAAAAGGGAATCAAGCCAAAGGAATA
>JBFXEO010000312.1:0-2674 GCA_050180015.1 Bacteroidales bacterium
TTATGAATCCTATCGAAAAAATTGAGCTAGATGGCGTAAAGAACATCGTGGTTGTAGCCTCGGGTAAAGGCGGTGTTGGAAAATCAACCGTATCGTCGAACCTGGCCATAAGCCTTGCCCGAAACGGTTACAAAACAGCCCTTGTTGATGCCGATATTTTTGGGCCATCAATTCCAAGAATGTTTGGCATTGAAAAAGCGCAACCGGAGGTAACGCACCTGGGCGATAAGGAGGTGATGTTCCCAATTGAAAAGTATGGTGTGAAAATTATGTCCATCGGATTCTTCGTAAAACAGAATCAAGGTCTAATATGGAGAGGGCCTATGGCATCAAAAGTCATTACACAACTTTTCCAGAACACCATTTGGAATGATATCGATTATATGATTATCGACTTCCCCCCAGGAACAAGCGATATACAACTCACCACGGTTCAAAAGCTCAATGTAACAGGATCTATTATTGTAACTACGCCTCAGGAAATAGCTATCAACGATGCTCGTAAAGCAGCATCGATGTTCAATAATCCTGATTTGAATGTCCCAATATTGGGTGTAATTGAGAATATGGCCTGGTTTACTCCTCAACCCCACCCCGACGAGAAATACTATATATTTGGTCAGGGTGGTGGCGAAATGCTGGCAAAAGAACTCAACACAAAGCTGCTAGGGCAAATACCCTTGGTAGCAGAGGTTGGAGACGCTGCTGAAAAGGGGCTTAGCGTTTACAACCAAAGCAACCCAACGGTAATTGAGGCATTTGAAAAATTAACCGAGAGTATTACGGCGTAAAGTAATCATCCAAACAGACCCGATATGTATTCTTTTCGGGTCTGTTTTTTTAGGATAAATACATTCCTACAACCATTATTAATGAAATCGCTAAAAAACAGAATACTAAATTGCACCAAATGCGATTTGTACAAAACAAGAAATAACCCAATTTTTGGAGAGGGAAATATTCATGCTCCAATTTTTATTATTGGCGAAGCTCCCGGTCGCGAGGAAGATTTAGCTGGTCGACCATTTATTGGGAAATCAGGTCAATTACTCGATAAGATACTGGCTGCATGCAACTTCAACCGGAACGATCATGTCTTTATCAGCAATATAGTTAGGTGTAGACCTCCCGAAAACCATGTGCCAACTTCCCACGAGGCCGAAATTTGCAAGCCATACCTGTTGGAACAAATTGAACTGGTTAACCCCAAAATATTAGTACTGCTAGGCTCTACGGCACTTAAATATATGGCTGGTGCAGATCATAGAATCACTAAAGAAAGAGGTACTTGGCTGAAAATTTATGGCCGTTTGGCCATGCCAGTTTACCATCCGGCCGCATTACTCCGCGATCCATCGCTGAAACGCGATACATGGGAGGATTTTAAGAAGATTTTTTATACGTACCACGAGCTGGTAAACCCCGAACATCTATCGCAGCACATTAATATTGGCTAAAATTGGCCAATAATTGAGATGTTCCCTTTAACCTTATCGTTTAGTGCTATGGTTGGCTTAAAACTCAAAGGCAGGTAGATGTCGACCCTAGAACCAAACATGATAAATCCTAACTCATCACCCTGCTCCACAGCATCGCCTTGTTTAACACCGCATATAATACGGTGAGCCACAAAACCTGCTATCTGACGGATCAACACCCTAACACCATCGGCCCGTTCAATAGCAATTGAGTCCCGCTCGTTATTCAAACTCGATTTTGGACTCCAGGCCACGAGGTATTTCCCCTTATGGTATTTACTGTAAATAACTTGTCCTGATGTTGGGATTCGATTCTGATGCACATCAAAAACAGACATAAAAATTGATACTTTAAGGCAATCCGCTTTAAGGAATTCATCCTCATACTCTTTCTCAATCGCAACAATAGTTCCATCCGCAGGCGATACCAACAGATTACTATCCTTTGAAATCGGCCTTTTGGGAATCCTAAAAAATCTAACCACCAAGATATACACAAGTAAACTTGCAGCAAGCAAAATATAATTAAACACCACTAATGTGCTACTGCAAAAGCAACATATGTTGACGATTAGAAAAAGTAACCCAATACCTATTAAAAGCGGATATGCCCTAAAGTATATTTTCATTGTTTTGTTAACTTATTGCACCTACCGGACATTCATTCTCACAAACACGACAGTTTGCGCAAATCCTAGAATCAATAACTGCTTTTCCGTCAACCAATGAAATTGCCTCAACAGGGCAAACATCCACACAACTTCCACACCCTGTGCAGAGAGCCGAATTAACTTTTGGATAATCCATTTTAACTACATTTAAATCGTTAGTATTTAAGTTATTATTATGAATAATTTCTCTTTCCCGCATCAAAGGGACGTTGCATGTAGGACACTTTAAAACTCTACAGGGATGCCCAATATCATGCTTTACGCAATACCCACACTTCGGGCAAACACAAAGGCCATGGCTCCTTTCAGGGTCGTAGTGCGTGTTTCTTTTAATCCTTAATGTCCTTCGAAGGTTCCACATGGTATAGCCATTTCCTTGATTTCAAAAATATTCCCCGATTTATCGGAGATAAAGTATGTAAAACCACCATTCCTATTCTGTTTCTGTACGGCTCTGTAACCCTGCTCAATGGCTTTATTGTATATGGTATCAGCATGTACATACTCTAGGTAAATGTGCGAATA
>JBFXEO010000313.1:0-2665 GCA_050180015.1 Bacteroidales bacterium
CAAAGCTGTATTCAAAAAATATTGTTGGTTCGGTGTAGGTATAGGCGATGCTTTTGCAACCTAAGTATTTGGCACTCGAAACAATTTGCTCTGGCGTCACCTTTTCCCCCGTTTCCAGAATTCCTTCATTGGAAATCTGTGAAATTTCCCAGTTTTGGCAAAAGCGACAGCGAAAATTACATCCGGGTGTAGCAATGGAATAGGCTTTTGAACCAGGGTAAAAATGGTACAAAGGTTTTTTTTCAACCGGATCGATATGCTGGGCAATGACCCTGCCATACACTTTTGTATAGAGTGTCCCGCCAATATTTTCCCTAACTCTACAAATTCCCGATTTACCGGGAAGAATCACGCACCGGTGGGCGCAAAGGTTACACTGGACTTTATCCCCATCAAGTCTCTGATATAAAGATGCTTCCTTCATAAAACCTTCAGCATTTTATCTAATGCAATCTTGGCTTTTGCATGAATTCTTTCAGGTACTCTGATTTTATATTCCATCGTTTCGAGCGATCGTTTAACCTTTTCAAGTGAAATGGCATTCATTCCCTCGCAAAGGGTGTGAACAGGATAGAACATTTTGTCATGATTATCTGTCTTTAAACGATGTATAAAATTATCTTCTGTGCCAACAATAAATTCCTGATGAAAAGAATTTTTGACAAATTGAGACATTTGCGATGTACTCCCGATAAAATCAGCAAGGTGCCTCACGGGCGCAGGGCATTCTGGATGTACAATAATTGCTGCTTTCGGGTGTTCTTTCTTTAAAATTATCAGATCATCTATCGAGATTTGTTCATGAACGTAACAATAACCATCCCAAAGTTGAATCATCTTACCTGATTTTTCGGCCACATAAGAGCCCAGGTTTCTGTCGGGCACAAACAATACCATTTCACTATTCAGTGAATTAACCACATCCACGGCATTTGCCGAAGTACAGCAAATGTCAGTTACCGCTTTTACCTCTGCAGAGCTGTTTATGTAGCTAACAACTTTAAGCTCAGGATTCTTTTTCTTTATTTCGTTAACTTGTTGCGCTGTTGCCATATCGGCCAAACCACAGCCTGCATATCTGTCGGGTAGCAGCACCGTTTTGCAGGGATTGAGGATAGCGGCGGTTTCGGCCATAAATTGCACACCGCAAAAAAAATAACATCAGCATTTGTCTTAACCGCTTTCCTGCTCAGATCGAGCGAGTCGCCCACGTAATCGGCAATGTCCTGTACTTCGGCTGGTTGGTAAACATGCGCCAGAATAATGGCATTTCTTTTCTTTTTGAGCAGGTTAACAGATTCAGCTAACTCTTTATCCGTTCCCATCTCGCACTTCTATTTACGATTTCGGAAACCTTCCCTGCTCTTTAAGAAATTCTGTCGCCAAATAGTTTGGTTCCTATCCTGACTATTTTAGCACCTTCCCCAAGGGCAATTTCGTAGTTGTTGCTCATACCCATCGAAAGGTAACACATTATGCGGAATTGCCATTTGTTAAATTAGATCGAACAGGCCTTTAGTGGTCTTAAAGTATGGCTTGGTGAAACCACCCCTATCGCTTGATATTATTTTACTCTCCGTGAATACGTTTTTTCTTCTCCAATAGTTCGTCGTGGCTTTCACGATATTCCGGGTTGGGGATAATTGCTTCAACAGGGCATACCGCAGCACATTGCGGTTCATCAAAAAAGCCAACACACTCGGTGCACAGGTTTGGGTTAATTACATAAATTGAATCACCTTCCGAAATCGCATCGTTCGGACACTCACTTATACATATCCCACATGAGGTACAATCATCTGTAATCATTAGTGCCATAGTAAACCTCCTTTTATTTTAAATTACCTTCAAATATAAAAAATATTCTCACTAAATATACAAATTTATTTAGATTATTTTCAAATAAATAAATCAGATTTGACTGCCTTGTTTACTACTTTTGTTTAGTGCCTTAATCCCGTTAAAATAGTAGCCAACGTAAAATAAATAAAACACTGACAAAGAATATTTTATCAAACGTTTTACCTTGAAAGTGCTGGTTTTACACTGACCAACAGCAAGAGCAATTGCTATCGTGTTGTATATAAACATATTAAAAAATTTCTTATAAACGTTACAGGTAGAAGAATTTATTGATGAGTATGCTCCGAAAACCACGAAAGCACGATGAGAGGATTTAAATTTTGAATTAGAAATAAATATTAATATTGAGAAATACAGAACTCCTTACCTATCGTAGTTTAATCTGTCGCAAATTTATAAAGTATAACAATGGGTGCCAATCCGATGTAATCCAATAAACCCATGCAAAAGCCCCGAAGGGGCGATAAGAGTATAACAACGGGCGTAAGCCCATTGTCACGCAGTAAACCCCTACAAAAGCCCCGAAGGGGCGACAGTATTAATTATACAAGCACCTCTCATCGCATCCAATTCTATGTTCACTAAGCAATTGATTAATTTCATCTTCCCACGATACTTTTGTATGATGTTGCTGTTGATTCTGAATATATTCCCCCCGTTCGACTGAGGCTTTTGGGTTGGGCGTATGTTAGCGAAACGTACCTGGGTCTTATGTATGCCATCAGGTTATGAATTTGTGTCGTCCCTTCGGGACTTTTGTAAGGTTTTTTGTTTTATTGCCCACGACAATAGTCGTGGGTTA
>JBFXEO010000314.1:0-2651 GCA_050180015.1 Bacteroidales bacterium
GCATGGTTGAATAGCTTTTCGGTAAAAGAACCTTTCGCCTTAATTCCGGCCTCGATGTTTTTTTTGAAGTTTTTGGCCAGGGATGGTACGCTAAGCAGTAGGTTGGGCTGAACTTCCCGAATGTTGATGGGGATGTTTTTTAACAAGTCCATTGGAGTTTTTCCTACCTGAACCGTTGCAATGCTAGCACCCATTGCCATAAATGAGTAGATGCCTGCAACATGTGCAAAGCAATGATCCAGCGGCAAAATAAGCAGGGTTTTGTACGATTGGGGAATATCCATCAGCGAAAGGGCCTGCTCTACGTTGGCCGTGTAATTCCTGTGGGAAAGGATTATGCCTTTTGGATCGGCAGTTGTCCCTGACGTGTAGCTTGTATTGGCGTAATCTGAAGGCTGTATGCTTTTGGCTACTGCGGAAATTGCCCCGGGGTTTTGCTCCAAAAAGTTTTCCCCGGATTTAAAAACTTCATCGATATACATATCGCTCTGAAGGCAATTGTCCCGGGGATCGAGGTAAATTACACGTTTAACCAGCGGAAGTTTTTCCCTGATTTTGTCAATCTTAGGTGCTTGCTGGCCAGAAACAATTATGGTATTGGCTTCGGAGTGATTTAGCCGGAATACCAAATCGTTACCATCCAGCTTAATGGATAATGGGACGTTAACGGCCCCGGTATATAGAATAGCAAGTTCGCTAATAACCCATAGCTTTCGCCCTTCGCTGAGCAATGCTACTTTATCATCTTTTTTTATTTCCAGGGTTAAAAGCCCAGCAGCCAGCCTATAAACTTCCCGGCGAGTTTCCGTATAAGTAATTGATTCGAATTTATCTGTAAGCTTTTCCCAGATATACGGGTTATTTGGGTATTTTGAAACACTTTCTTCAAATAGGTCAATAATGGTTGTCATTGCTGTTTTGCTTTGTTAGTTAGACATACAAATAGTTACTGGCCAAGTGATTCGTTCGGTTAGCCATTTTGTTTGATTTCAAATCCACCAGCTGCAAATCTATTAAAATATTCAAAATGATTGTGCAAGTTGATAATGAATGTTATGTGTGAGACTTTTAAAGTTTTAAATTTGCGCTAAATTATTTTATAAATTGCTGACATCCGACTTGTTATTGAGCTGTAGCCTTTGCCCCCGTAGGTGTAAGGTAGATAGGTTTGCTGAGACAGGATTTTGCAATACCCATGCGGAAACCTTGGTTTCATCTGTATTCCTGCATAAAGGTGAAGAGCCTGTGCTTTCAGGGGAGCGGGGTATCTGCAACGTTTTTTTTGCACACTGTAATTTGCAGTGCCTGTACTGCCAGAACTATCAAATTAGCTGTAATACGGCGGGAAATGCGGGCTGGATGAAAACGGAGGACGAGGCGGTGTCGTCCATTATCCCGTATTTGAACGAAGGTATCAGGATGCTGGGATTTGTTTCTCCAACCCATCAGGTTATTCAGATGGTTGGCATTATCAACAGCTTGCATAAAAAAGGGTATAACCCAACGGTTGTTTACAATACAAATGCCTACGAGAATTTGGAAACATTAAGGGAGCTGGAGGGGATAGTTGATGTTTACCTTCCTGATTTTAAGTATATCAACAATATGTTGGGCCTTATGTATTCGGGCGTTAAAAACTATTTTGAGGTTGCCTCGCTGGCTATTCGCGAGATGTACAGACAAAAAGGGACTTCACTTTTGATGGGTGACGATGGGTTGGTTGAATCGGGATTGATTGTCCGCCATCTGGTTTTACCCAACCATGCAGACGAAAGCATTGAGCTTTTAAGGTACTTGGAGGATACATTTTCATCGAGATTACACGTTTCGTTGATGTCGCAATACTATCCACCGTCCGGTTTAGATTTGGATGAAAAACTCAACAGAACAATAACGGTTGCCGAATACCAAAAGGTGCTAGATGCCCTGGAGGAGATAGGCTTTAGGGGCTGGGCGCAATCCCCCGAAAGCTCTGCCAGCTATCGGCCCGATTTTATGTCGGAAAATCCGTTTGTAGAGTAGCATAAAAAGCAGAAGACTGTGTACGCTATTTAGCAACGAAACAGAGAAGTTAAAGAGAGCTTAGCTTTAATAGAATGCTCCTTCTACTTCCTGAATGCTTTGCGGTAAACGTTTTTTATGATCACTTTCAGAGAATCAGTTAGCTATTTTACGGAGAGCGGATGTTTAAAAAAGTACGCGGACAGGCCCTTGGTTTAAAAATTCGTCAAATTAAACGCTCAGTTTTCTGTAAAATAGAATTTTGGATAGCCCATGAATGCTATTGTTAGGAATGCCATTAAGATTATTTTTGTGTTGTATTGAATTTTTACTAAATTGCATTGATATTAATTCCTTACCTTAGATAATTAAATGCGTTGAAGATGAAAAAAATCTACATTTTAATAGTTCTCCTTGCTTTTGTTGGTACCAGCTGTAAGTATTTCCCCAATAAAAAGAAGAAAGAGGCGGAGCAGGCTGCCATGCAGAAAGCGAAAGAAGACAGCATAAAGAAAGCCAAGAAAATTGAGGCGGATAATATACGCATGGCGCAGGAAAAAGCCCGCCAGGATTCAGTAGCCAGAGCCAATGAGTTAAACTCAAAGTTTCATTACCAAGTAATAATTGGTAGCTTTAAAGTCCCATCCAAC
>JBFXEO010000315.1:0-2647 GCA_050180015.1 Bacteroidales bacterium
CACCCTACAAATCTTTAAACAAAAACTAAAATCGATAAATGGCGAGGTTATTGGGGTTTTGGGTATTGCTACCGATGTTAGTGAGCATAAACATTACGAAAAAGCACTAATCGAAGCCCTTGAAAAAGCAGAGGAAAGCGACAGGCTGAAATCGGCTTTTCTGGCCAACATGAGCCATGAAATTCGCACCCCGTTGAACGGGGTTGTAGGATTTGCCAAGTTTTTAAAAACCTATCCCGACACCACACCACAAGAACGCAATAAGTTTTTAGGAATAATAAGCAACAGCGCCGACCACCTTCTCACACTAATCAACGATATAATCGACATTTCGAAGGTTGATGTGGGGCTGCTAACCATTAACCCTGAACCTACAAACATCAATGAGCTACTTGCCGAGATTTACTCCTTCTTTTACAACGCCAACCCCGACTTGCCTAAACGAGGCATCGCTTTTAACTACACCGCAACCCTCGCCAACTCCAGGGCAATTATCAATTGTGACCGAATGCGCTTACGTCAGGTACTAACCAACCTTATAAGCAATGCACTAAAATTCACCAGTAAAGGCATGGTGGAATTCGGATACCAAATAAACGATAATTCTAATGAAATTCAATTTTACGTAACCGACACAGGCATTGGAATTGCGATGGAAAAGCAAAATGTTATCTTTCAGCGATTCCGGCAAGCCCATAACGATATCGCCAAACAGTACGGGGGAACAGGATTGGGATTAGCCATCTGCAAATCGCTGGTTGAGCTCATGGGTGGTAAGCTATGGGTGGAATCGAAACCCGGACAGGGCTCAAGTTTCTTCTTTACCATACCATTGGACATGCCCATCGATAAAACCACCCAAAAACCTGTTAGCTTTGAGCTAACAGAGCTGCAAACCCTTATCAAAGGGAAAACCATCCTTATTGCCGAAGATGACCCCAACTCCATGTACTTCCTGAAAACAGCTCTAAGAAACTTTGATGTAAAAATACTGGAAGCCGATAACGGCCTTTTGGCCACTGAAATAAACCAGCTGCATCCGGAAATTTCCGTTATTCTTATGGATATTAAAATGCCCGTGATGAATGGGTACGAAGCCATCAAAAACATTCGTTCATTGAATTCCACCGTACCCATTATTGTTCAAACCGCCCACACATTCAGCAACGAGCAAGCCATAAGCAAGGCATTAGGATGCAACTACTTTATTACCAAGCCCATCGATCCTAATTCTTTATACCAGAGCCTTTACCTTGTGCTAAAAGAGCAAAAGGGTTGAAGAAACAAAATAAGGCGTGATGAATTGAAATCAATCCTGTGCTTTAACCTTAAACTATCTTAGAGATGGGTAATGAAACTGTCACCTTTGTACCTACGTTTACTTCCGATTCAAACGCTAAACTACCATTATGCTCCTGAACTATTTTATAGGCAATTGAAAGCCCCAATCCTGTTCCCTTATGAACCTCTTTTGTGGTAAAAAAGGGTTCGGTTATTCTTGGTAAAATACTACTTTCAATTCCACATCCATTATCCTGTACTGACACTATAACGTTCTTTCCATCAAACTCGGTTTTAATAATAATTTCGCCTTGATTCTCAATTGCTTGTATGGAATTCAGAATAATATTTGTAAAAACCTGATGTAGCTTACCAGTATTACCCTTAACCACCATATTCCCTTCGGCATACTTTTTAACCACACTAATACTATCCCTGCACTGATTTTGAAGCATTAATAAACAGTTGTCAATAATGGCATGGACATCACAATCCTCATTGTTGGTCCTGCTGTCTTTACTAAATTGATTTAAGCCGCGAACAATGGATACTACCCTATCAATGCCCTGTTTCATACTGGTTAATAATAATGATGCCTCTTTAAAATGCTCATTGCCTTCATGTAAGATGAGGTTTTTAAGACCAATATAAGCCCCCATTATGAAATTTAACGGGTTGTTAATTTCATGGGCTACTCCAGCAGTAAGAACGCCAAGCGAAGCCATCTTTTCGGTTTCAATTAGCTTAAGCTGCATTGTTTTGAGGTTTTGCAGAGTTGTTTCAAGTTCCTCCTTCTGTTTTAGGATGAGAGAATTTTTTAAGCTAAGCTCTTCGTTCATCGATTTTATTTCCTCATTAGCTGCTTCAAGCTCGTAGGTTCTCTCTAACACCAACTGCTCCAGGTTTTCTTTATAGCTTATTAAATCGCGATGTAACCTGGCGTTCTGAATGGCCACTGCCAGCTGGTTGGCAACCGTTTGGGCAAGAACTACTTCGTGTTGATTAAATTTTCTTGTATGCTTGCATGTTCCTAAGATAAGAAGACCAATAGCTTTATCGGTTTGAATGAAAGGTAAGTATATAATGCTTCGTAGCTTACGTAGATTTACAACCATTTGCTCCGCATCCGAAAGTTCAACATTTTTGGAATCTTCCAAAACGACTGGTTTTTGCTGTAAAATGGCCTGTTTTATATGAGGATGATCGTTTAGGTTTGCTCTCCGCAAACCATCAGGCATATTTGGATCCAAGGGTGGAGTGGTTGCTCCAAGCCATATTTCCTGTTCATCTTCCAGAATATAAATTGCCGAAGACTCTATATTAAGTAAATCAGCCATCCCATTACTAATGGTTTGAAGCACTTTAT
>JBFXEO010000316.1:0-2628 GCA_050180015.1 Bacteroidales bacterium
AGAAAGCGACAGAAGACAGCATAAAGAAAGCCAAGAAAATTGAGGCGGATAATATACGCATGGCGCAGGAAAAAGCCCGCCAGGATTCAGTAGCCAGAGCCAATGAGTTAAACTCAAAGTTTCATTACCATGTAATAATTGGTAGCTTTAAAGTCCCATCCAACGCGGTTAACTGGCAGAAAGAGGTTAACGGAATGGGTTACAGCAACACTACAATCCTACACGCTTCCAATGGCTTCGATCTTGTTTCCATCGGCGATTTCGAAACATTTGGCAAGGCATACCACGAGATTGGTAGAATTAATAGCGATAAGGAAGAACCCGTAGAACTTTGGATTTACGATAGCTTGTAAGCAACATAGCCGAAATACAGGAAGGCGAGTTATCTGTTTGATGGCTCGCTTTTATTTCGTCATTAATTACCTCGTAGGATATTAATTAATTTTTAGTTTTATTTGCGTTCTTAATGTAAAACTCAACTATTAACCAAACAGTAGAAATGGAACAAATAAAGAAATCACTTCGCGATTCGGCCGCTGCACGCTGGACCGCTTTGGCCATTGTAGCGTTTACCATGCTTTGCGGCTATTTTTTAACGGATGTAATGTCGCCGCTTAAACCAATGCTCGAGAGCCAGTTGCTCTGGGACAGTAATGACTACGGTATTTTTACCAGTGCTTACGGTTGGTTTAACGTGTTTTTACTGATGCTCATCATTGGTGGTATTATACTGGATAAAATGGGTGTTCGTTTTACCGGTGTTGCTGCTACTACCGTAATGATTATTGGGGCAAGTTTAAAGTTCTATGCAATTTCATCTACCTTCCCGGAGGGAGCCCAGATTTTAGGAATTAAGACGCAGGTAATGCTGGCCGCCCTGGGTTATGCAATTTTTGGTGTCGGTGTGGAAATAGCGGGTATCACCGTTTCCCGTATCATTGTTAAATGGTTTAAGGGAAAAGAAATGGCATTGGCCATGGGGCTCGAAATGGCAACGGCCCGCTTGGGTACACTCCTTGCAACCGCAATTCCGCTCCCTATAGCACGTTACTTTGGCGATGTTTCCAAACCTATACTATTTGCTTTGATTTTGCTTATTATTGGCCTGATAGCCTTTATTGTTTACACATTCATGGATAAAAAACTGGAGGCTTCCGATGCCAACAACGATGAGGTTGCCGAGGAACCATTCAAGCTTTCTGATATTTTATTGATTGTAAAGAATAAGGGTTTCTGGTTAATCTCTGTACTTTGCGTTTTATTCTACTCCGCAGTATTCCCTTGGATAAAATATGCAACCGACCTTGTAATTAACAAGTATCAGGTTGATCCCAATATTGCCGGGTTAATTCCCAGCGTTTTGCCATTGGGAACATTATTTCTTACCCCATTCTTTGGAAACCTTTACGACCGCAAGGGTAAGGGTGCTACCATTATGGTAATTGGTTCGGTGATGCTTATTGGTATCCACGGAATTTTCTCGATACCATTCCTGTCACACTGGATGGTTGCGTTGATCCTTACCGTTTTCCTGGGAATTGCCCTTTCGCTTGTACCTTCAGCAATGTGGCCCTCTGTTCCCAAAATTATCCCCGAAAAACAGCTGGGAACTGCCTATGCTCTTACCTTCTGGATTCAGAACTGGGGCTTAATGGGTGTTCCGTTACTCATGGGCTACGTGCTTAGCGTTACCAACCCATCGGTACCTCCTGCCAAGGAAGCAGTGAAGGCTGCTGTTACAGATACCTACGCTGTGGTTATGGAGAATAACAAGATGGTAGATCTTTCGAAACGTGATTTGGATAAAACCATTGAGAAAACCACATCATTCCTTATAAATAAAGTTTTGGTAAACACCAACTACGAGGGTGATGTTAATGGTAATCTTCCAGTGGTGAAAGAGGAGATAAAGACTGCTGCATTGCAAAAAATTGGCGAGCTGAGTTTGGAAGGCGTTGAAAAAGAAAAAGCTCTTGACAAAATTCAGGATGCCTGTGTTGACTCAGGATACCAAGTTATTGTTGATAAAAAGGTTAACTTGCGCTATAACTACAATGTGGTTAATGCCATTTTTACATTATTTGGCGTTTTGGCTTTTATAGTGGCACTTATGCTTAAAGCCGACGATAAGAAAAAAGGCTATGGCCTGGAGTTACCCAATATTAAAAAGTAGTTTACGGTTATTCCAAAGGCACCTCTTACGGGGGTGCCTTTAATTTTTAGGGTATTGAACCTAATTACAAAAGTCCTCTTATTTTTTGTAATTAAACCCCAATAGGCCTTTAAATAGTTACATCTGACCGTAACAATATTTAATGCAGATTTTAGTAGTATCCGATACTTTATATTATGTCTGTGAATACGTGACGGCGATGAAACTCAGCACGGCTGACACCATTAGAGGTGATGGTAAAAATTTGCATAACAAACTTTTTCTACAGATGAAGCAGCTGCTTGTATTTGTTTTAATTTTTGGCGTATATACCGCTCATGGATTTTCACAGAAGGGTATAGCAAGCAGTAATGCTGGTCAGGGCAGAATTGTTCGGTACGCCACTGACATTAAAGGGGTGGCCGAAAACACTAAGGAAATACTGGTAAATATTCTATTTCAGATTAATCCGGAAG
>JBFXEO010000317.1:0-2620 GCA_050180015.1 Bacteroidales bacterium
GGGAATTTGCTTTATTGCAGCAACAGCTACCCCGGCCGAGAATACATAGCCAGCATGAGGAACAATAATTGCCAGAGGGCAACTTCTCAGTACAACGCTGGCACTATCAAAATACCCTTCGATATCGCGTCCCAGCTGCGCTTTGGATGACGGATAAAACGAGCCTGCCACCACGGCCTGCCTATCTATACGGGACGATTTTTCTCCCTGGGTTTGCCCTTTACACGACGATTCCATAGCTACAAATATTAGGAGCAATGCTATACGAACACACCTTACCATTGCCATAGTTTTATACTGAATATTCCACCAAATTTACTCGATAGCCGGGCAAAAAGCAAGGGAAATTAAGTTGATGGGTTTTCGTTGAAAGTGATTTATGGGATAGAAAGTTTCCTGTTTTTTAGTGTTTATATTTTCATCCAGCTATAATTTGGAGCATGATCCTATTAAATCTATTTTTGCGCAATAAATGACAACTATATGCTTAAGGGCAAAAATATTATCAAGCATTTTCCCAATGCCATAACGCTTCTAAACCTTGTATCGGGATGTTTCTCCATTGCATCGGCGTTTGAAGGAAGGCTGGAGCTGGCCGGACTATTCATACTTACTGCAAGCATACTCGATTTTTTGGATGGTTTTTCGGCCAGGCTTGTTGGAGCGTACACGCAGCTGGGCAAGGAGCTCGATTCTCTATCCGACGTAGTTAGCTTTGGCGTTGCCCCGGCTATGATACTCTACCAATTTATGCGGCAAAGTCTTGGCATCCCACAATCCGAGGGGCTATTTGACGGACACTGGCTGTTGGCCATCCCATTCATTATGGCGGCGTTTTCGTCGTTACGGCTTGGGCTTTTTAACATTGACGACAGGCAAACGTCATCGTTCATTGGCCTGCCAACCCCGGCAAATGCCTTTTTTACTGCGGGTTTAGTTTTTGGTGTCAATAGCGGCTGGGCCAATTTATTTAACACCATCACATCGTCAAGCATTGCATTAATCGTAGTCACCGTTGTTCAGTCGTTCCTGCTGGTATGTACGCTGCCCATGTTTTCGCTGAAAGTTAAATCGCTAAACTTCAAAACAGCCTACAAGCAAATCATTCTGATTGCGGGGGTGATTGTTATAGCGGTAATATTCAGGAAAGCAGCCCTGTCGTTTATCACATTGTGGTACATTCTGCTCTCGGCAATTTTTCACGTAAAAACCTTACTGGTAAAAAATGGGTAGCTGTTTGCAGCTATCGCTTTTATAATCATAAAATTGATTTAATTTTGTCCGTATAAAAACTCAACAACAATGAAATTTCTTGCCGAAATCAATGTGATGCCGCTAAAAGCACTACTCGACCCCCAGGGGAAAGCTGTAAATGCAACCCTACACGGAATTGGACATGCTGAAATATCGAATGTCAGGATTGGAAAGCATATCACCCTTGAGATTGAATCGCCCAACAAGGAAGTTGCCATTGAGAAAGTTACCGATATATGCTCTAAAGTGTTGTCCAACCCGGTAATGGAAGGTTTTGATTTTCAGCTCGTAGAAATCAAAGGCTAAATAAAATAACAAATTACATAAACCTGCCTCAGAATAGATCCTAGAATCCAACGAAGGCAGGTTTTACTGTATATTTATGGTTCGATGTCGTTATTTTTAACAACATCTTTGCTCCAGTTTATTTACAATTCACCCTTCTCCTCCGGCTGCCTCTTCTCCCATTGCCTTACTGCCCAAACCGTCAACCGGTAGGTTAGATAAATTAAAACAGGCCAGCTGATTAGCCATGATATTTCTGCCCAATATCTCATAACGTTATTATTTTAGTAAACGTGGGATTCTGTTTTCATCTCATCCTCATCAATTTTTTTCACATTGATGCTTTTCCAGGCATACCATATATACGCCAGCACAAACGGGATAAGCAGCGAAACAACACTCATAACCGCTAGCGTAAACTTGCTCGACGAACTGTTAAAAATTGTCAGCGAATGCTGGACGTTAAATGTTGATGGGTAGTAGGCCGTATTATTCCATCCGGCAATAAGGAGAAGTGCCAAAACAGCAAAAACTGTTCCGACTCCGGTAAACCATATACCCTTTGTATAACGGGTAACCAACGATTTTACAATGCCCCATAGCACCAGCACGACACCGGATAGAAAGACTACCAGCACAACCGGCAGCTGTAAAAAATTATGAAGATACTTATACTTCTCCATGAACACCGTTCCGTCGGCAGGATTTACAGCAAAGCCATCGCGTAGCATGAGCCAAATAACAAACATCAAAAAGAAAAATACAAATGGAATGCTGTTATAAACAAGCTGCCGGCGTGCACGCCCAAATATGGTGTCGTGATCTATGCTATTCATAAAATACAAAACCGCCAAGGTTCTTGCCAGAAAGAAAACCGCAAGCCCCAGTGAAAGGTTATGAATGCTCAAGGCCGCCTCTAATCCATGCCAGGGTGTTTCCCACGACGATATTGTGTGGTTCTGCATGTTGGCAAGGTTAAGCTTATTTACCGAAAATTCTGATCCGGTAAAGAATGTGGCCACAGCGGTTCCCAGCAAAATGGTCCCCAGTAATCCGTTGATGAATAAAAACGTCTCGTAGG
>JBFXEO010000318.1:0-2607 GCA_050180015.1 Bacteroidales bacterium
CATTAAAAAATCTGGATTCCGCCGGTTTGGCAGACGCCAGCTACGGACTGGGAATTGCACTTCCCAAAAAAGGGAAGTATTCCGAGTCAATGGAGCTATACATCCAGGCATTAAATATCCGCGAAGAACTTAAAGACAAACAGGGCATTGCAGCAATACTAAATAGCATTGGCATTTTATTCTGGTATCAGGGCGATCTAAGCAACGCTCTCGATTTTTTGCAACGGGCCTTACCGCTACGCATAGAAACCAACGATTTACAGGGAATAGCCTACCAGCACAACAATATTGGACTTGTTTTAAGAGATATTAACGAGTACGATAAGGCCATCGAACATTTTAAAAAGTCGTGGAATATCAAAATACAGCTAAACGATAGACGGGGAATATCCAACTCGATGATGAACATTGGCTCGGTATTTCTATTGCAGGATAAAATAGACAGCGCCTTAATTTACTTTGATCAGGCAGGCATGCTTAAGGAGCAGGTTCGCGACCACGGAGGAATAGCAAATGTAAACCGCTTAAAAGGAGAGGCTTACCGAATGCTAAAATTATACGACAAATCGCTCACATACTTAAACCTTGCTTTAAATAGTTACACTGGACTAAAAGAACCCAGAGGTCAGGCAGAATCAATTATCCAACTAGCTATTACCTATTTCGAAGTTGGAGATTACAAAAAGGCGCTAGAGTTAATGGATGACGCAAAAAAAATAACCTCCAGCAATATCCAAATGCTCGACATCAAAGATAATATATATAAAAATTTATACGATTTTTACAACAAGCTGGGCGACTGCCAAAACAGCCTCTACTACTACCAGCAGTATATTACTACCCACGATAGTATTCTGGGGAAAAGTAACCTTAAAAAAATTCTGACCGTTCAGCTCAAGGCCGATTACGATGCGCTGATGAAAAAATACTCACAGCTAAAGGATACCGAATTACAGGATGTTAAAAACGAAAAAGAAATAAAAACGCGCTTGGCCTACTTTTTTATGGGCGCCTTTGGCATCTCGCTGATTGTACTTGGGTTATTCCTATATACACTCAGGAATAAGCAACGGGTCAACAATAAACTTGGTTTCCAGCAACTCGAGGTGGAACGCCAGAAACAAGAATTAATTGAACAACGCGATGAGCTGGAAATTCAGAAAAACTTGGTAATTTACCAACGCGATCGAATTATAAACATGCTCACCGACTTGGGGGAGTCCATAGATTACGCAAAAAAAATTCAGCAGGCAATCCTCCCAACCACAGCCGTTTTACAGCAGCATTTCACCGAATATTTTATCATACATCAACCTAAAGATGCCGTTGGTGGTGATTTTTACTGGGTTGGCAACTGTGGCAAACAAATCGGCTTTGCCGTTGCCGATTGTACCGGGCACGGTATTCCCGGTGGCTTTATGAGCATGTTGGGAATATCTATGATTAATGATATGATAACCCGCGAATCGGCATATAGTCCAGCCAGCATACTATCGGCTCTCCGTCAAAATATAATTAATGCCCTGGGGCAAAAAGGCAGAGAGGAAGATAGTTACGATGGAATGGACATTGCCTTATGTACCTATAATAAAAATGACCGGCTTCTCACCTACGCCGGCGCAAACATTCCCATACTGATTAGCACATCGGGAAAGGTTGAATCATCCGAAAAAGTAGTGGAACACTTCGATGGATTGGTTGAGCTTAAACCCGACAGAATGCCCATTTCATACTTCGAGAAAATGGATTCATTCCACGAGGTAGAATTTAGGATAAACCCGGGTGATACTATATACCTATTCTCCGATGGTTTTGTCGATCAATTCGGCGGTGAAATGAGCAAGAAGTTTGGGCATACTGCATTCCGATCGCTAATTAACTCGGTTAGGAATTTACCGTTAAATCAGCAGAAACAGGTAATCTGGACTTCGTTGGAGAAATGGAAGGGCGAAACGGAAAGCCAAACCGACGATATTCTTGTAATGGGTGTACGTTTATCATAATATGACTTTTATTTAAACTTAAATATTGATACCATGAAACACGAATTGCCAAAATTACCCTATGCCAACGATGCATTGATGCCAACCATTTCGGCAAAAACTATAGAATTCCACTACGGTAAGCATCATCAGGCATACATAAACAACTTGAACTCCCTCATTATGGGAACTCCCTTTGAGGATGCTAGCCTCGAAACAATCATTAAGGAAGCCGAAGGCGGTATTTTCAACAATGGGGCGCAGGTGTGGAATCATACATTCTACTTTTTTAGTCTTTCGCCCAATGCAAAACATGAGCCCGGCGGAAAATTGGCTCAGCAAATAGTTGATGATTTTGGATCGTTTGCAGAGTTCAAGGAAAAATTTGGTAAGGCCGCCAGCACTTTATTTGGCTCAGGTTGGGCCTGGTTGGTAAAAAACGCCCAGGGCCATTTGGAGATTGTACAGGAGTCTAACGCAGGTAATCCTATCAGAAAAGGATTGAAACCTTTGCTTACCTGCGATGTTTGGGAGCACGCATACTATTTGGATTATCAGAATCGCCGGCCCGATTATATTCAGGGTTTCTGGGACATTGTCGATTGGAAGGTGATTGAGGAAAGAT
>JBFXEO010000319.1:0-2596 GCA_050180015.1 Bacteroidales bacterium
AACAGGTCGCAATTATAGCAATTTTTTCAAATATTAATGTTGATAACCTTAAATCCGCAGGTCGTGTTCGAAATTGTTGAAAAAGAATACCCTTCGGCTTCGCTCAGGTGCAAGGTTAGCTGAGCGGAGTCGAAGCCATACATGGATTCTAATAAAGACCTGCGGATTCAAGGAATAAATAAATTACCTGTTTGAAAGTTGCATTATTAACATATTTTAGTTAAATTGGCTTGTTTTTTATATAGCTATGAAAAACCAGTAAATGATGAAGGCATTTTGTTTTTCGGTAATACTAATTTTTTTTGCCATAACCACCCATGCACAGGATCAAACGCCTGTGTCTGACTACAACAAAACTCTTGCCGATTCTCTTGGAGCCGATGAGTACGGTATGAAGTGGTATGTTATGGTAATGTTAAAATCTGGGGCTACGCAAATTAAGAGTCGCGACTCGATATCGTGGCTTTATAAGGGGCATGTGGATGCTATAAATGAGATGACTAATAATGGAACGCTTGTAGTTACCGGACCTATGGGCAAAAATGACAAAAATTATCGAAGTTTTTTCATCCTTAACACCAGTAAAATAAATGTAGCTCAGGAAATGATGAACCAAAACCCGGCTGTCAAATACGGCCTGTTCGATACTGAATACTTTTTCTGGTATGGCCCTGCGGCATTACCAACATACAGGCGATTTCAACCTATGATTGAGGCAAAAAAGCCTTAAGGCATAATAAGAATTACCGCTTCGCCCTTACCTCTTACATTACAGTCGCTGAGTATGGCTGGGGCAGTGAACAGAATGTCCTGGTCGTCGGTTATTGCTTGCCCTTTAATTAGTATGCATGTTGACCCCGCAAAATGCTGTTTATCACCATCTTTCAGGAATTGAAGTTCCGAATTGCGAACTAATGTTCGTAGTTTTCGAGAGGTAAACTCACTAAATCTTTCGGAATTTTTGAGCAATTCTAACGCAATGTCGGCAGCTGCGCAGAGTTTCAATAAACTGTTGGTTTCAGGAAATTTCTTCAACAGCTGATTAATGGTTGAGTAGTTTATTTTAGTAAGTGTTACAGGGGTTTCGGCAACATAGGTAAAGCGAAGTTTTGATGTCAAAAGCCATTCGTAGGCACCAAAAATATCGGATATCTCCTTAACGCCAATTAAACTTTCGGATTTGTAGTAGTTTACCGTTCCGTTAATAATGATATGTATGCCATCGGGATCGGAATCCTGTTTGGCAATGGTACTTCCCTCGGGGTATATTTTTAGCTGCGCTTTACCGATGAGGAATTGTTGTTCTTCCTTTGTGAGGTTGTTTAGCCCCGGGGTATTACGGAGAACTTCAGCCACCTTGAGTTCCGTGTTTTCTTTTACGGAAGTGTCGATTAACATTTTCATTGATGCGTGGATTTGAGCCTGTATGCGTTCTACCTCGTCGGGCTCCAGACGCCCTTGTTTCTTCAGCCGCTCCAGCATCTCTTCCTGCTGGTTCAAAAGCGAACGTGAGGCCAGAAGTGTTTCAATGTTACGGCAAACATCGGGATATTTTTCTCTTAGATTCCTCAGGAATGTTTGTCCGGTTATGCGGTTTTCGTTAAGTTCGTCTTCCAGTACGCTGAGCAATCCAGCTTCTTTGGAAGGCTCGGCCACACCAATTGAAAACCCAATAATAAGACTCGAAATCGATTTTAAGTTTTCTTCCTGGGCTGCAACAAAAGCTCTGGCACAATCGTAGCTGAGGGCTAACCGGTTAAGAAATCTACGTTTCCATATTCGTCCTATTAATGGGAGATTTTGAAGTTTAGCAGTGGTTTTTGGGGTAGTCCAAATATTTTCAATGTCCTGTCGTTCCGATAGAGATATTCTCCCCTCGTAATCGAGCAGCGCATCTATTTGATCCGATAGGAGGTTTACCCCGTCGGAGCTGAGCATACCCATGCTAAACTGTCGCCAGTAACTTTCTTTTTCTTTCTGTAAAAGACGTTTACGGGTTTCGACAATGGCATCATCCATGCTAAACTGCTGTGGTTTTTCTTCAATCGCATTGGCATCAATCAGAAAGTTTGATACTTTTTGCCAGTCGGCACCAGCCATGTAGCGGTTCTCCTTGAGTTTTTCAATCTCTTTTTCGCCGCTTAGCCTTATCTGCTGTAACGATTGCATCATAAGGCCAGCCTTAATATCGCCTATTTTTGATAATCCAAGTTTATTGATAAGCCACCTTACGGTTGTAGCATTGATTAGTGAGGTTAGAATGACTATTCCTGCGGTAAGCGATAGCAGCTGGTTTCGAGGTTCAAGCGCGATTCTGTTATCAATGGCAACAATCAGCGATAAGGCAAGAGCAACTGCTCCCCGTAGCCCACCCCACCAGAGTACAATGGAATCTTTCCAGGCAATACCGTAACCAATCCGACGCATCAGTGGATAAAAAACGTAAACGGTACCAAGCCTGGCAATATGGATGGCAACATACACTAAGAGTAGTACTATTAGGTCGGTTAGCGTGTAGTTGACTTGCTCTGCAATTACCACACCCACAATAATGAATATAAGGGTGTTGGCAATAAATGCAGCTAACTCCCAAAAC
>JBFXEO010000320.1:0-2551 GCA_050180015.1 Bacteroidales bacterium
GTACAATGTAACATACTCCGAGTATGCTGCCGATAACAATTTGAGAGATATCAATGGCGACAGGTTTTACTTTCTTGACTATTCGCAGCACTATAAAACAGAAGGAACGGGCTATAACCTAAAAATTGGAGCCATATATAACCCGGTACCAAGTTTAAGAATAGGTGCATCCATTCACACCCCCACATTTTACTCCTTTGATGATACCTACTCCTACTCAATGAATTCGAACTTCGATACCAGCTATGTGGAGGTGAACTATTTTAGCGGGACACCGCGCGGTCATTACGATTTTGATTTCGAAACGCCGTTCCGGTTTATTGGTAGCTTGGCTTATATAATCAAAGATTTTGGATTAATTAGCCTTGACGTAGAACACGTGGATTACTCATCGATGAAGTTCAGGAATGGCGGAGATGGCGATAGTTTTACCGACCTAAACACGAGCATAGAAAACACCTACAAAAGCGTAACCAATATTCGGGCAGGGGGTGAGTATAAAATCGGAGATTTCTCCATCCGGGGCGGATATGCCTACTATCCATCTCCCTATAAAAGTGGGCAGCTAAATAAGAATGCCAAAACAACCCAAATTTCAGGAGGCCTAGGATACCGTAGCGGAGGCTTTTCAATTGATATGGCCTACCTCTACACAATGAGAGATGAAAAATACCTATTCTATGATGATCCCTATAACAATTTAAATCCTGTTAAAACGGAAACAACCGATGGAAAATTCCTGGTAACCTTCGGCTTTAGGTTCTAAACAGAAACTCAAGTTTTCCAAGCCTACCCCAGCGGGGTAGGCTTTTTTTGTGATTCCTCAAGGATTCTTTTTGCCATTAACCCCTCATTGAATAGCAAATCAATAATGCTTAAATTGGGCACAAAGCCAAACTTAGCAGAAAAAACCTGAAAATATTCAAAAGAACTAATTTGATGGTCAACTGACTGTTTAACCTTTGGCTGGATAGAATTCCGAAAATCCAAAGAATTATTGTACTGGCTTACATATACCGAGGTAGCGGTAAGGTTTACATCTAATGATAGAAAACTAAGAATCGCTTTTATCAGCATTAAATCAAACTCGTATAAATTATGGTAAGCATGGGTGTAGAACGGGTAAAGAACATCGGCAACAAAATCGAAATAGGCCGATGTTCTATAGGCCGACTCTATCGTCTTCCAATGATTTTTCTGCCAAAGCGTTGAATTATCTATCTCCACCAACCGTATTGGAGTGTGGTTGCCCCTAGCCTTTATAACGGGGATTACAAGCGGTAAAGGGCCATTAGCGCTAAGTATAACGCACCTGTTACGGTATGTTTGCTTTACATAGTTTTCCGATGCCTCAAGGAAAACATTCTGGAAATGGATTAATTTGGCAAAATACTGAATTGGTGGCAAGTATGCGATGGATAAAATTGCTGCGTCAATCATTTTAGCCATTAAATAAAATCAGATTTAGTTTTTAAGGTAAAATAATGCAAACCGAATACAAAGTTATCATATCATTCCATAAAACTAAAAACCCCCGAGGTAATTCCCCGAGGGTTTTCATCATCTGAAACATCAATGTATTGCTGTGAACATTCTACTCCAACGGATATTACGCGGGAAATGCTTATCCTTATCGAGCGACAGCCAAATAAACGCGGCCTTCCCCACCACATGGTCCTCGGGAACAAAGCCCCAAAAGCGGCCATCGGCCGAGTTATGCCGGTTATCTCCCATCATAAAGTAGTAGTTCATTGTAAAGGTGTAAGTATTTGCCTCCTTGCCATCAATGTAAATTTTCCCCTGGTGTACTGCCAAGCCGTGATTTTCATAAACACCGATAATACGCTCGTAAACAGGCATATTGCTGGCATTTAACTCTACGGTTACCCCTTTCTCAGGGATACATAAGGGGCCAAAGTTATCCTCATTCCAGGGGTAAAGGGGGCTGTGCGGGAATATAAGCTTCCACATCATCAGGGTGTCCGTATTTTCATCACGCACCACATCAACAACGTTGCTCATTCCTCTTATTTTCTCCAAAGCCTCTTCGGTTAGCGGTAAATGGTAATACCCGCTTGATGGATTGTAGGCCTGATCTGCCTTGGCAATGCCCAGCTGTTCCAGCCTAATTGGGTTAATGGCACTTCCGTTTGTTTTAACCCGATAATTATACTGACGCTTACCAATCTTAACCTGCTCCTTGCCATTCACATAGAGTTGTCCATGTATCACCTGAACGGTATCGCCCGGTAAGCCAACGCAACGCTTAATGTAATTCTCCCTCTTATCAACCGGCCTGTAGATTATATCGTAATTCCGCCAAAGGTTTTCGCGTCCATACACGCGTTCCAGGGTATAGTAGCTGGAATTCTGATCTTGTAACACCACGGTATCTCCTTCAGGAAAGTTAAATACCACCACATCGTTCCGCTGAATATTGCCCAGTCCCGCTATTCGCTTATATGGCCAACGGGGCCATTCGATAAACGACTTGGTGTATTTCGTAAACGGCAAAGTGTGATGAACAAACGGGAACGAAATCGGGGTGTTG
>JBFXEO010000321.1:0-2545 GCA_050180015.1 Bacteroidales bacterium
TACCGGGTTCAGGGGCGGTTGTTTAGTCCGCTGCCCCATTTCAAAATCGTTAAGTATTTTGTTAAAACCCAAGTAGTAAACCTGACGTATATTCCCCTCAATGCCCATCAGCTCATCAACCTTTTTTGACTCCGTAATTCCAAGTTGATATTTTTCTATCTGATCTATTTCTTCAGTTAAATCCTTTCCCCGGGTAGAATAGTACCTGAGATTTTTCAGCATATTATGCGCAGCCCCCTCGATAAACTTCTGGGCTATGGCAATTCGTTTTGACTTATTTACATGAAAACGGGTTTGAGCCAGTAGCATACGCCCCGAAAGCAAACCGTCGCGTGCCATGTACGAACCCGAATAATTCTCGTAGTAATCAAAGAAATGAACACATATCCCGTTTTTACCCAAAAAATTGTAAAGCGCGCTATTGGCATCGAGCGAGCCAAACACATAGAACTGGTCCACCGTTTCAACCGGGATGTAACGCGGTTGACCCTCTGCACCATTCTCATCAATAGGAGTGAATTTTAGGGTGTTATCCTTACGGCTTAAACGTCCCGGATTAAAAAGGTAATAGTTTTTTTTCATAGGTTACCCTTTCTTTTCTATCTGATCCATTCTAAGGTTACTTATACTACTCCTCGCCGCTCCAGCAAAAATCATTGTAAGCGCAACTGTGGCATATACTCATTTTCTGCCGTTCGGGGCAGGTATCGGATATTGCAATCGATTCTACCCCCGAGATTACTTTTACCAATTGTTCCCGGTCATCATCGGTAAGCTCCACCCTCTCGGAGTGACGCATGGTTGGGTATTCCAGCAATCCGGTTACTCCGGTCACTCCATTTTGCTCCAATTTCCAGATATAAAACTTAACCTGCCAGCGATGCGCCTCCTCAATGCTATTGGAACGTTTTGTTTCGTGAATTACACGGTTAAACGGATCGTAAAAATCAATCTTAACCCCATCGATTTCTATCTCGGAATACTTACCGGAACGGTACGGGTAGGCATTTTCATGTACCAGCTTACCATCGTAAACAAGATCGGAGGTTTGCTCCATGTTGATACCGTTGGCAAATAGCCATAATTTACGATGGCAAATCCAGTAGTATGCAAAATGAGTTCCGATTACATTCATGGTTTTGATATTTTAAACCTGACAGGTTTAAGAGGTTTAATCTATAATCAAATGTTCAATAAAGTCAAAATCGATGATTTGCCTGTGCACATCAACAAAATTTCCTACACCATCGAACCAGCCCAACACCCTATTGCGCTGTAATCTGGTGGGTTTTGCCGACAGAATGGTCCCGTACGACGACCGGGGGTAATCCCTGAAATCATCGGTAAAGCCATGCTTCACCGGGTTGGAATGGATATATACCACCAACTGGCGGAAGTAATTCTCACTATCGACCAACTTTCGCCGGAAGGGCCGTTCGAAGAATACGCCCCGGCGGCCTTGCTGCCTATTAGGGGCCTTTGCATACGCGTTAAAAAAATTTGAAAACTTCTTGGATACCAAACCTGACAGGTTTATTCCTCCTTCCTCCTCCATCTCTTTCACCCTTACCAGCAAATGGAAGTGGTTGCCCAGCAGGCACCACGCATAGGTATCGACCACAGGATCAACATGTGTTTCGTACAGTCGGAGGAAATGGGTATAGTTACTGGCCGAACGGAAAAGGTCTGCCCCGTTCACCCCCATGTTGTAAACGTGGTAGTAGTTGTCGGGCGGTAGTGGTAGTGTGGTGGGCATTGTGGTTAAAATTTGGGGTTGCTACACCTGACAGGTTTTAAAAACCTGTCAGGTGATAAGCATTCCAATAGCAAATTACATTTGATGCTCGTAATCGAAGGCCATCATTAGGTCTATGAGTTTTTGTTCGGCCTTCTCAAGGGCATCGGCACTTTCATTTACTGTAACCACATAATTCGAACACGGGAGGGTTACGAAAACATCGGCTCCGGCTGTTTCGTCAATGATGGGTTTTGCCTTGGGCTTTTCACCGTCTTCGATCAACTTTGCACGAATGGAACCGGCCAGTTTGTTGGCGTTATCGCTAATGGCAACTGCCAGGGTCTCCATTAAACTGAAAGTACGGGCCTGGTTGGAGGTGATGCGCCAGTTCAATAGTGCGTTTGCCAAAGCCGGGATTACTTTTTCGCGTTCTTCTTTTGGCAGAACTAAACATTTACCAAACACATTTTCGCTTTCAACCCAGCCTTTTGCTTTTAGCTCTTCAATTTTAGTTTTCGATAATTCAGGCTCATGCTGATTGGTTGAAACCGAAAAAAGAGTTCGCAGGTCAATGGCAACATCATACACAAAAAGGCCGCCAGTTCTAACATTGTCAGGAATCCAATTCCGTCGTGGGAGCGTACGGTTATTCGTTGCCAAAAATTCATCTATTTCTTCATCGGTCATTAGTTTATCACCCCATCTTACATTGACAGGATGCCTGTCGGGTTTATCACTTCTGTCGAAAGTAAGGTTTTCTTTATCCGTTCCAGCCAGCAAAGGATGGATAGGACGCATGGCTGAAAT
>JBFXEO010000322.1:0-2544 GCA_050180015.1 Bacteroidales bacterium
CTCACGGAATGCTCTTCTGGCGTGCACTTACCCAATGGATTGGAGGCTTGGGAATAATTGTAATATCAATGGCGCTATTGCCTCTTTTCGGCGTTAGCGGTACGCAATTGTTTGCCGCGGAAACCAGCGGACCAACCAAGGATAAAATTCATCCCAAAATAAGTGAAACGGCTAAACGACTTTTTGCAATATATGTAATGCTAACCCTATTAGAAGTTACCTTTCTGCTTTTCGGACGAATGTCGCTATTCGATTCGGTTTGTCATTCATTTACCACCGTCGCTACCGGAGGATTTTCTACCAAACAAGCAAGTATAGGCTATTACCATTCCCCATACATTGAATATGTTGTTGCAATATTTATGATTTTGTCAGGGATTAATTTCAGCAATTATTACCTGTTAATTAAAAAAAGATATGTTAAAGTAAAAGAAAACGAAGAATTGAGATATTTCTTAATTGTGCTCTTTTCAGCAATCATTATCGTCACAATTTCTCAATTGGATTTTTCAAAACATCTCACCTTTTCAAAAATAGAACAGGCGTGGCGAGGTTCGTTTTTCACGATATCCTCTTTAATGTCAACTACCGGAATGGTTACGGTCGATTATATGGCTTGGAAACCATTGGCTTGGTTTATAATAATTGTTGTAATGTTAACCGGAGCATCTGCAGGTTCTACCAGTGGAGGTATAAAAATGATTAGGGTTGTAATTTCAGTCAAAGCTTGTTATTACGAATTCAAAAGATTGATACATCCCACAGCCATTATTCCTGTAAAATATAATAAGCACGTGTTGAGCGAAGATGTTCTTACCCGCGTGTTGGCATTTACTCTGCTTTATTTATTGGTCGCCGCCATTGGTATTATGGTTTTATTGGCTTCAGGTATGGGGTTCTTAGAATCAATAGGAGGATTGGTAACATGCTTAGGGGGAGTAGGTCCAGGTTTAGGAAAAGTTGGTCCAATGGGTAATTTTTATGATATTCCGGAGTTCAGCAAATGGTTTTTATCCTTTATTATGTTAGCCGGCAGGTTGGAATTATATACTTTTCTAATGATTTTTACTCCTGCCTTCTGGAAAAAGTAGAAAATATTTATGCTATAAATAATAGATTTATAATGCATTATAAATTTATAGAAAAATAAATGCAAAATAGTTGCGTAATTTGTTTGCAAAAACAGAAAAAGCTTGTATCTTTGCACCCGCTTTTGAGGATAACACTACTGATAAAGTTTAGTAGTAAAAAAAGATAAAATAAATTTTGTGTAGTAATAAAAGATTATCTATCTTTGCAATCCTTTTCCCTCCGTTTTTCGAGCGGATTTTTTTATCTAAAAAGTTTAGGTAAATGGAAATGAAAAAGCTAAACCAAGAAGCGTTCTTTGTAAAAAAATGATATAACAACTTTTTTAGATGTAGTATAAGTTAAAGGTAAAAGAATAGTTTATACCGTCAATTTACTTAAAAAAAAGTAAATCCAAAAAGAGATAGAGACATTCTGAGAAGATAGAACTATTAAGTGTATAAAAAATAAGATACAACGAAGAGTTTGATCCTGGCTCAGGATGAACGCTAGCGACAGGCCTAACACATGCAAGTCGAGGGGCATCGAGGATTAGCAATAATTTGTCGGCGACCGGCGCACGGGTGAGTAACACGTATGCAACCTGGCTTCAACACTGGAATAACCCGTTGAAAGACGGCCTAATACCGGATAAAACAGGGACCCCGCCTGGGGATATTTGTTAAAGATTAATCGGTTGGAGATGGGCATGCGTATGATTAGCTAGTTGGTGAGGTAACGGCTCACCAAGGCAGCGATCATTAGGGGTTCTGAGAGGAAGGTCCCCCACACTGGTACTGAGACACGGACCAGACTCCTACGGGAGGCAGCAGTGAGGAATATTGGTCAATGGGCGCGAGCCTGAACCAGCCAAGTCGCGTGAAGGAAGACTGCCCTATGGGTTGTAAACTTCTTTTGTACAGGAATAAAGTGAGTCACGTGTGGCTTTTTGTATGTACTGTACGAATAAGGATCGGCTAACTCCGTGCCAGCAGCCGCGGTAATACGGAGGATCCAAGCGTTATCCGGATTTATTGGGTTTAAAGGGTGCGTAGGCGGACTTGTAAGTCAGTGGTGAAAGTTTTGAGCTTAACTGAAAAATTGCCATTGAAACTGCGGGTCTTGAGTGCAAATGAGGTATGCGGAATGTGTTGTGTAGCGGTGAAATGCATAGATATGACACAGAACTCCGATTGCGAAGGCAGCATACTGGGATGCAACTGACGCTGATGCACGAAAGCGTGGGTATCAAACAGGATTAGATACCCTGGTAGTCCACGCAGTAAACGATGAATACTCGCTGTTTGCGATATACAGTAAGCGGCCAAGCGAAAGCGTTAAGTATTCCACCTGGGGAGTACGTTCGCAAGAATGAAACTCAAAGGAATTGACGGGGGCCCGCACAAGCGGAGGAACATGTGGTTTAATTCGATGATACGCGAGGAACCTTACCCGGGCTTGAAATGTACTCGACGA
>JBFXEO010000323.1:0-2509 GCA_050180015.1 Bacteroidales bacterium
TAGGGGCCAATGGTGCTGGAAAAACAACGGCAATAAAAATGCTATGCGGATTGCTTGCCCCAACATCGGGAGCAGCTAAAGTTGCCGGGTTTGATGCTTACACTCAGCCCGATTTAATTAAAGCAAATATTGGTTACATGAGCCAGAAATTCTCGTTATACAATGATTTGACGGTTTGGGAAAACATTCGATTTTTTGGTGGAATTTATGGTTTATGGGGTAAAGAGCTCAAAGCTAGATCCCAGCATTTAATTGGAGATTTGCGTATGGGTGATTTTAAGAACACCTTAATAGGATCACTTCCTCCAGGATGGCGTCAACGCTTGGCCTTTGCTATTTCTATGATTCATAAACCTTCAATAGTTTTTCTCGATGAGCCAACAGGCGGTGTCGATCCTGTTTTTCGCCGTCAGTTCTGGGAAATGATTTACCGGGCGGCCACGGGGGGAACAACAGTTTTTGTTACTACTCATTACATGGACGAGGCGGAATACTGTAACCGGGTTGCAATTCTGGTGGACGGTGTAATGGCGGCGCTAGGCACTCCGGCTAACCTAAAAAAACAGTATAAGGTGGCAAGTATGAACGATGTGTTTATATCCCTGGCACGGCAAGGGCAACGTACGGAATAATGGTTATAGTTTTAGGATATTGGACGTTAAAACCTGTAAGAAACTTTTACTATCAACAAGCTAAATATGCCATATAGCCGATTCAATTTTTTTTTGGTTAAAGAATTTAAGCATATAATTCGCGATCCGCGAACTCTGCTCATTGTTATTTTAATGCCGATACTCCAGCTGATAATCTTTGGCTACGTGGTTTCCAACGAAATTTTTGATGCCCGCATTGGAATTTATGACCGGTCAAACGATTACCTGAGCCAGAAACTCACCCAGAAACTCGCTGCATCGGGATACTTTTTGCCTGTTAGGCGCATCGAGAACCCTGATGAAATTGACCGTGCATTTAAATCGGGCGATGTTAAATTGGTGGTTGTTTACGAACCCGATTTTGCCCGTAACTTTATAAAAAACAGGAATGCTTCGGTTCAGATAATCACAGATGCTTCGGAGCCCAACACTGCCAGCATTCTGGAAAATTATGCCCAGGCCGTTATCAACTCTTTAGCTGCAGAGCAGCAGAACGGCGAAAATTTTACCGGTAGGCTGAGCATTGAAACAAGGATGATATACAACAACGACTTGAAAGCGGCTTATATGTTTGTTCCTGGAATTATGGCGTTAATACTGATGCTCATAACGGCCATGATGACATCCATTTCAATTACCCGGGAGAAAGAGTTGGGCACGATGGAGGTACTGCTGGTTTCTCCGCTACGCCCTTCGCAAATAGTATTCGGTAAGGTTTTACCCTATATCGGATTGGCATTCTTCAATACAACTGTCATCTTAGTAATGGGATATACGGTATTTGGATTACCATTCAGGGGCAGCCTGCTTCTTTTGCTGCTGGTTTGTTTTATTTTTATCCTTCTGGCATTGTCCCTGGGAATACTTATATCTACATTGAGCAAAACTCAGGCAGTGGCTATGTTTGTTTCAATGTTTGCGCTAATGCTGCCTACAATCCTACTGTCGGGATTTATTTTCCCCATTGAAAATATGCCCAAAATTTTACAGTGGCTCAGCTTGATTATACCGCCACGGTGGTTCCTTTCAGCGTTGAAAACAGTCATGATTAAAGGTGCTGGGTTTGCATTTATATGGAAAGAGGTTGCCGTAATGGTTGGAATGATCACTCTATTTCTGCTACTTAGCGTTAAAAAATTCAAAGTTCGATTGGAGTAAGATTCCATTGAGCATTGCGGATGGTAAACAGTTGAGATGTAAAGGCCGATGAGAACAATACTATTCATACTTCAGAAGGAATTTCTACAGATTTTAAGGAACAAATCCATGCTACCCATAATCTTTGTTTTACCCATTGTGCAACTTCTTGTTCTTGCCAATGCAGCAACCCGGGAGATGAAAAACATCAACCTGGTAGTAGTGGACTTCGATAATTCTCAGAAGTCCAGAAATCTCACTTATTCTTTCGCCAACTCACCTTTTTACACAGTAATCCCATCCAGCAAGTCGGTAAGCAGCGCTCTCAACAACCTACACAGCGGCGTTGCAGACGCAATTCTGGTGATAGAGAACCGGTTTGACAGAAACCTGACAAATAATGGGACTGCCAGCGTACAGTTAATTGTTAATGCAATAAACGGAACCGCTGCCTCTTTAATTAATGCTTATACCTCATCAATAGTTAATTCGTACTCCGCAAAAATTGTAATGGCAACTTCGGACAGCGGTATATCAACAATTACCTCAAAGGTTAGGCATTGGTACAACCCAGAGCTGAACTACAATATTTATATGGTACCCGGAATCTTGGTTATACTGGTAAGCATTATAGGGACGTTTCTAACGGCACTAAACATTGTCCGGGAGAAAGAGCTGGGAACCATAGAGCAAATAAATGTAACACCCATAAAACGTTA
>JBFXEO010000324.1:0-2517 GCA_050180015.1 Bacteroidales bacterium
GTGTAATCGTAGTTAACAACCATTTTACCTTTTTCACCGCCCTTGGTGGTAATAAGTACAACACCGTTTGCACCGCGCGCACCGTAAATTGCGGTTGCCGATGCATCTTTAAGAACCTGAATGGACTCTATATCGTTAGGGTTTAAGTAATCGATACCGCCAACCGGCATCCCATCAACCACGTAAATAGGATCAGATGTTCCGTTTGTCCCAACCCCGCGAATGCGAACGGTAAGCCCATCGCCCGGTTGACCTGAATTGGCGATAATCTGTACACCCGCAGTTTTTCCCTGAAGGGCCTGCTCTACGCGTAATGGGTTCGACTTCTGAATTTCGCTGCTGCCTACCTTGGCAATTGATGATGTTAGCAAGCTTTTTTTCTGAATACCATAGCCCACAACTACCAACTCTTCAAGTACCTGCGACGATTCTTTTAATGTTACATTAATCTCGGATTGCCCGTTTACAGGTACTTCCTTAGACTCCATACCTATAAATGAAAACACTAAGGATTGATTTGCATCGACCTTAATGCTGTACTTACCATCAATATCGGAGGATGTTCCCCGTGTTGGGTCCCCCTTTATGGTAATTGTTACGCCAGGCAAAGGAGTTCCATCGGTTTCGGAAGTAACAGTTCCGTTGACTGTTATTTCCTGCCCGTAAAGTAATCCAACCCAGCTAATTAAAATTAAAGAAATTAGAGTTTTTTTCATTTGGTTAAGTTTTTGGGTTTACACGGTGCAAGGTAAATTGCCAAACTCTACTATGTTAATTTACCACCCCATCATAACCACATAACGCCAATTTCAATACTTTCTCACCTTTTCGAAAACGTTTACGGAATGGTACTTCAAAACTACATCACGACAACTCCATAAGGTATATTAATTAATTGATAATAAATCAAATAGTACATATTAAAAACAAAACTAAATGCTGCTTAATATGAATAAATTATGCGAGTTTGGGGTGGATATTTACAGAAGAAAAACGAGAGAGGCCAAAAAATCAGAGGAATAAATTACAGCCTACAAACCGCCTACTTCTAACAATATTTTCCTTATTACTTCTGCTGGTCGGATTTAGCCCCGCCGTTATCATCAGAATATGGCCATATCAATCTAAGTAATATTACTCTAAATAGAGCAATACATCTAATTGCTCCCGTTAACAAATTGAAAATTTGCTGCTTACCCCTGTGACCGTAGGGGTTAATCTGTTCAAAAATTACGCTTTACAATTACACGGATTTTTTTGGTAAAGTAAAAACTCCTACATTTGTTCATACATATCAACTTTATATTCCATTGCGCCAATTCTAAGAATAGCCACAATTATTTTTCAATTAATACCATCAAACGTGAATCTCAAAATTGACCATAAAAGTGCAGTGCCGTTGCATATTCAGGTGGAAAGCCTGCTACGCGAGATGATAAAAGATCCCGAATACGCCAATGGGAAATTTCTCCCAAACGAAATAGACCTAGCGAAGCATTTGGGAATATCGAGGAATACGTTACGGCAAGCTACAAACAAGTTAACCTACGAAGGATTACTGATCCGCAAGAAAGGCGTTGGAACCATAGTTGCCGATGTAAGCATCAATACCAGGCTAAAAAACTGGCTCAGCTTCTCCCAGGAAATGAAGGCACTTGGCATTAATATTACTAACTATGAGCTAAAGATTTCCTGGGTTGAAGCCGATGAAAAGCTGTCCGATTTTTTTAGGATTCCCTTAAAAAAGAAACTCTTAAAGCTAGAACGATTGCGGGGAAGACCCGAAGGTCCATTCGTTTACTTTATCTCCTTCTTCCACCCCCGGGTAGGGCTAACGGGGAACGAAGATTTCAGCCAACCGCTGTATGAAATACTGGAAAAAAAATATGCAACGGTAGCAAAACTATCCAAAGAGGAAATTAGCGCCATAAGCGCAGATGAAATTCTTGCCAATAAGCTCAGGTTACAAGTGGGCGACCCGATACTTAAACGGAAACGGTATGTTTACGACCCGGGAACAAGGCCAATTGAGTACAATATTGGATACTACAGGGCGGATAGCTTTGTTTACTCAAGTGAAAGTGAACGGGAAGTATAATCCCCCATACGGTTACACCTTAATTTTTTACCGCCTACCTTAGCTTCTACACCTAAAAATACTGACCGATCAATATAAAATTACAGGAAACTTCGTTAAATGCCGTATGCCCAACAAACGATTCCGGTCAATGATTGAGCCATTCAACAAAAAAACTGAAAGCATCTGCTAAAAATCATTCACTAAATAGCATTGAGCCAACAAATACAAATCCTCGATAAAATATTTTGAGAAATATGCTGTATAGCATTTTTATTCTGTATTTTTTAATTTATATTTGAGCAATATTATGTTCATACATTTGAACATACAAAATAACAAGCCAATTAATCTTAACAAACCAAACTACTAAAGCCATGAAAAAAAACAACTACTTACTTGCAATTATTGCTTTTGTTGCGGTATGCTTTACACAAGTA
>JBFXEO010000325.1:0-2514 GCA_050180015.1 Bacteroidales bacterium
TCGCGAAAGCAATGGGGTAATCACCTCGAATGATGGATTTTCGGTTGTGGCCCCAATTAGGGTAAAAACTCCCTGCTCTACCGCGCCAAGAAGTGAATCTTGTTGCGATTTACTGAATCGGTGTATCTCGTCAATGAATAGTATTGGCGATGGAGCGTTGAAAAATTTCTGCGATTTAGCTTTTTCAATAACCTCTCGCACATCCTTCACTCCTGAGCTAATAGCGCTCAAGGTGTAAAAAGGGCGGCTGAGCTCATTAGCTATAACCCTTGCCAGGGTAGTCTTGCCTACTCCCGGAGGCCCCCAGAGTATCATTGATGTTAATGTACCTCGGCTTAACATTTCCCGAATAACCCCCTTGCTCCCTACTAGATGCTCCTGACCAACATAATCATTCAGATTATGCGGTCGCATCCGTTCCGCTAGTGGTATATTCGACATAAATATTTTATTTTTACAAAATTAGATTAAAACACTTAGCCATTTCTATTTTTTTAAATAAATATTGACTTTGAACTCAATTTATGCTTAATTTGTTTTAAAATAAACCAACAAATAACAACTATGAAACTTCTAAAACAATTATTTATCCTGCTTTTCATTTTCTCCGCAGGAATTCTTAGAGCACAGGAGGACGTTGTAGTTTTTCTTACAGGAAGCCTTAGCGACGCCCAAAAACTAAGCCAGGCATACCTTGAACCTTTCGGCAAAAGTTTGGGGACTAGCCTAAACTCTGGATGGTACAACGTAGCAAAACCACATGGTATTTTAGGATTCGATATCACTTTCACTGTCCCGGTAACCTTACCCGCCAGTTCCGATAAATCGTTCGACGTGTCAAAGCTGAGCTTGGAATACTGGGATGTTAAAAGCGGCTCCAATCCAACAACCCCAACAGTAATTGGAAATAGCTCAAACACCACTTTGAACGATAAAAATACAGGAACAATTGAATTGAACATGCCCAATGGGGCAGACTTAAAGTTTATCCCTGCTCCCATGATTCAGATTTCGAAAGGATTACCTTTAAATACCGAAATTATTGGCCGATTCTTCCCCACTGTAAATATTTCTGGGGTAGGTGATTTTGGAATGTGGGGAGTTGGTGTAAAAAATGAATTTAAAGAGTTTATCCCTTTCCTTAAAAGTTTACCTTTTAGTATGTCTCTCCTTTTTGGTTACACTCAGCTTAAATCAACATTCGATATAAATGAACCTCAAAAGCAACATTTAGACTTCAAATCGTCGGGTTATACAGCAAGGTTACTGGTTTCAAAATCAATTCCTGTACTTACAGTTTATGGTGGCGTTGGCTATAACCATTCCACAACCGATATTGCCCTGAAAGGAACCTACAGTTTCGATGGGGTAGATGTAACCGATCCAGTAGCATTTGATTTTGCCAACAACGGGTTTACAGCTAACCTTGGGCTAAGATTTAAGCTGTCGATACTTGCTTTCCATTTTGATTATTCTTTTGGAGATTATGGTATTATCAATGCTGGTGCTGGTATAACATTTAAGTAAAGAATTACACATAAAAAAGGCCGGAAAACCGGCCTTTTATTTATGTTTTGCTTTTGGTTCATCTTTTTCCGAAATGAAATCGGTTATGTTATGGGCTATTTTTAAAATTTTAGCAATCTTTCGGTTTTCATCCATAATGGGTGAGTATGTTTCAAGAAAGGTATAGGTTTTACCATTAATTGTCACTTTAGATGTTTCCTTTTTAATTATGCCGTTGCGTAAATCCTGCCAGAACTTCTGGTATGCGCTTTTCTGCGCAGGGGTTATTTCCATATTATCGGAATGGTGGGTTCCTAAAATATCTTTTTCGGTTTGACCGGTCAGGTTAAGGTACGCATCGTTAACACTAATAATATAGCCGTTTAAATCATACTCTATAACATAGCTCGATGAATTTAAAGCATTAATCAGGCCTTCCATTTCAACCGACTTCCGGGCCGATTCTTCCTGGGTTGCCTGTAACTCTTCCATATTTTGCCTCATTTCTTCTTCCTGTGAGGCAAGCTCTTCGGATTTAATCTTCGACTCTTCAAGTAACTTTGCTGTTCTAATATTTATCTTAATACTTGATATGGTTGCAGCAAAACTTTCACCTATCTTTTCAACAAATCGTATCTTGTGTTCCTCAATAGGCTCGAACGAGGCTATTTCTATAACCCCATGAACTTCATCGTTAATTTTCATAGGAACCAGAAGCAGAACGGAAGGCTCATCATCTCCAAGACCCGATGCAATTCTTATGTAACCTTTGGGTAATTCAGTCATGTAAATGGTTTCAGCTTCCTGTGCACAGCGTCCAACAAGCCCTTCTCCCAGCTGGATAACCTTTTCCTCGTACTTCCTACGCTCATAGGCATAGGTTGCCATTAGTTCAAGGTATATTTCATTGGGATTATCATTGTTTACCATAAAAACAGCGCCTATGGTGGCATCAATATACTTTGTCAGGTTGAGTATGGTTTCGTAGGCAAAATCATTCAGGTTACT
>JBFXEO010000326.1:0-2505 GCA_050180015.1 Bacteroidales bacterium
TTCTATCGCGTATCCGGGAGCAAGGGCTTACCTGTTCCCCAATCCTTTGTAGGGTTGTTTCGTCAGAGTTTTCGCAAAGGTTCTTTACTTCAACCAAAAGCGACAGCGCGTTTTTTAGCTGAATTAGCTCTCTGGGAGAAATTCTGCCAACAGCCGCCTTAGACACTATGCGTTCAATATCGCCCATGTCCCGAATTTTATCAGCCAGTAAGTCGAGCAAATCTGAATGCCGGGTAAAATACTCAACAACGTTGAGCCTGTCATTAATTGCATCAACATCCTTCAACGGCAGTGCGACCCAGCGCTTAAGCAACCTTCCGCCCATGGGCGATGAGGTTTTATCTATAACCTCAATAAAAGTTTTAGCCCCATCGCTGATTGAGCTGAATAGCTCAAGATTTCGGGCAGTAAACCTATCAATCCAAACGTACTTATCCTCATCTATCCGCCCAATGCTGGATATGTGGTTTACCTGATGGTGCTGGGTTATGTCGAGATAGTATAAAATTGCCCCCGCGGAGGTTATCCCTAATGTTAAACTTTCTATCCCAAAGCCTTTTAACGACTGCGTTTTAAAATGATTCAGCATTTTTTCCCTAGCTGCGTCAACATTAAATATCCAGTCATCGAGCCTGGTGACATAATATTTTGATCCAAAAAGTTCGGCAAACTCATGCTGCTTTGCGCGTTCAACAAGTATTTCCTTGGGTTTAAAGTTATTTAGCAGCTTATCTATATACTCTATGCTGCCCTCCGAGGTGTAAAATTCACCTGTAGATATATCGAGGAACGAAACTCCTGCAAGTTTCTTTTCGATGTAAACGCAGGCCAAAAAGTTGTTCTCCTTTCGTTCCAGCACATTGTCGTAGTAGGAAACGCCGGGGGTTACCAGTTCGGTTATTCCCCGTTTTACAATTGTTTTTGTTTTCTTCGGATCTTCGAGCTGTTCACAAATGGCAACACGTTGCCCTGCCCGTACAAGCTTAGGAAGGTATGTATCGAGAGCATGGTGGGGAAATCCTGCCAGCTCCACATACGATGCGGCTCCATTTGCACGCCGGGTAAGGGTAATGCCCAATATATCGGAGGCCTTAATGGCATCCTCACCAAAAGTTTCGTAGAAATCACCAACCCTGAAAAGCAAAACCGCATCGGGGTGCTTCCGCTTGATGCTGAGGTACTGCTTCATCAGGGGTGTTTCCACCACATTGATATTATTTAACTCACTCAATATTTATACAATAAAAACGTTATAATAATCCACGGATTATTGGTAGAATATATCAACAAAAATATCAATTCTAAGGTAAGAATTTATTTCTATGAGCCTTTTTAATGACATTAACATTGTTACGGTAAGGTGAAAAAAGGTTAAATAGTTCTTAAAGCATAAATATTTTTGCATCGGGTTATTAAACGTTTTTATACTTTTAACATCGAATAATGAAAATCCCTGACTCTGGTCAGTCAGGGAGATTCGAGGTTTAGGTATTGGTAAAGTGGGAATAGTGCTGTAAATTTATGAATTTTCAACAACAAAAGCAATACTTTAGGTTTCAATAGAGGTTACCTTATCCACATGTTACTATACCAAACCTATTTTTAAGGACAGGAGTAAACTCCTGTCCTCATTTTTTATGCAAAAAAAGTTCAGCCGATGGCTGAACTTTTTCAGTTTTTACTTCTTGCCTGCTTCCCTTAGCTTTTTCTTATCCCTGTGGTTCTCTATCTCGTATGCAATAGGTGTTGCAACAAATACTGACGAATAGGTTCCAAAGCTAATCCCAGCAATCAAACCAAAAATAAATCCACGGATAACCTCGCCTCCAAAAAAGAACATTGGTATCAGCACAATCAAAGTAGAAAATGAGGTTGAAAAGGTGCGGCTTAATGTATCGTTAATGGCATTGTTGATATTTTCCTTCCGGGTGCGTTTTGGATGTATGGCGATATACTCACGAATACGATCAAAGATAATTACGGTATCGTTAATAGAATATCCAATGATTGTGAGGATTGCCGCTATGAATGTTTGATCGGCCTCCAGCCCGAATGGAACCCTAAAGTATAGCAATGAGTACGCGCCAATGGTAAATAAAGCATCGTGTGCCAGAGAAGCCACTGCTCCGGCACTATAGCTCCAGTACCTAAAACGAATCAGAATATAAATGAATATAACGATCAACGCCATAAAAACAGCTATGTAGGCATCTCTCTTTATATCGTGAGCTATTGTGGGGCCTACCTTTATTGAGCTTTGCTTATACTTATTCTGGAAATCGTTAAACGTAGCCCCGTTGGCCATAAATGGTTTTAGGCCAACATAGAAAAGTGAATCGACTTCGTTATCAACATTCGGATCTTCGGAGGCAATTTTGTACTTAGTGGTAATTTTAACCTGATTTACCCCTCCAATAGTTTTCACCTCGGGTGCTTCGCCAAATACCTTTTTCATTTCATCGGCAACTGTTACCGTGGAAACCGGCTGCTCAAAGCGTACAATAT